>CAZRXE010000973.1:0-5218 GCA_964603695.1 uncultured Heliomicrobium sp. | reverse complement strand
AGTCTTTTGACTCTGAAGCCTGGCCGAAAAAGCAGGTACGGATTTTCAGCCAAGCTGTTCGCCTCTGGGATTGACGGTTTTCAAAATCGGTCACAATTTTGCGCGAACTGCTCAGCATTTGTTTCTACACAAGTACCGCAGAAGGTGATGCCACCGCCTTGCGCGGTAGAGGTTCACGCACAAGGTGGTGGCATCGTGGCTTTGTGTAGAAACAAATGCTGAGCAGTTCGCGCAACACTGTTTGCGTGCGCACCGGCATGAGTTTCACGGTGTCTTGGTAATGACGAAAGGTTGCGGTTCGGTTTCGCGGCGATAAAAGACGCGCGGGCGTTGGGCGTCGGGTTTGGCTTTGACCTTTGCCGTTGCGTTGCTGCGGCGCAGGATGCGTTCGGCTTCTTTCAATTTGGCCTGATATTTTTCTTCCTGCATGCGGGGGACTTTGGCGGTGGCGTAATCCAGCCATTCGCGCATCAAGACTTGATTGTCTTTCGGTTTGTTGTCGGCTTCCAGTTTGCGCAAGCCGCTTTCGATCAAGGCGTGCGTCAAATAGCCGTGGCCGAGTTGGGCGTTCTCTTTCGCGGCTTGATAGCTTTGCGCCGCCGTCAAAACATAAATACCTTTGTCGTAAGCCAATTGCGCCAGGCCTTTGGAGTTCATCGGCCCCGGACGCAAATCGTTCGATTCCAGCACCTGCCCGGAGTTGCAGGCGTCAATCACCACCAGCAATTCGCCGGCGTCCACGCCTTCAAACAAACCGACCAATTCTTGATCGGAGAGGCTGCGATTGAGCGCGCGGCGGAAGGCGTCTTCGTTGAAGCCTTCGATGGCTCCGGTGTAACCCAGATCGTGCGGAATCAGATAAAAGCGCGATTCGACGGCGATGCCATGACCGGCGAAAAAGACTATGACGGCGTCTTCAGGCCCGGTCGGTTTCAGCTTTTCCAAACTCGCTGGCGTTCCGGCGGGCGACGGCGCGCCTGACAGGCGTTTGATTGCGGCGATGATGTTGGCTTTGGTCGCTTGATCGTCAAAGAGCGTGATGAGTTCCAACGCGGCAAAACGATTGAGCGCGGTTTGGCGGCTCAGCAATTCGTCGCTGAAATCTCTGGCGTCAGGCACGGCGAAGCGAAGATTAAAAGCGGGGTTGGCGTAGCGGTTGACTCCGACGGCTATGATGTAGGCCGTGCCGCGTTTGCGAATGGCTTCGGGACCGATGACGACGCGGGTTTCGTCCACGCTTTTGATGTTGTCGCGGTTGAAGGCATAAGCCGTCAGCCGGTTTTCGCCCGCGACAATCGGGATGGCGGTTTCGATTACACCGCGATTGCCGGATTTCAGCGCGTTGCCGCGCCAGATTTTATAAAGTGCGCCGTTGCGAAACAGCCGCACGTCCTGCGCGCCACTGCCCTGAGCCGCTTCCGAGACTTCGATTTTGACGTTGACTGTGCGCTCTTTGCTGTTGACCGCGCCGGCGGATTTTGCGTTTTCATCGCCGACCAGCATTTGCACGCGCGGTTGGCGGCGGTCAATTTGCGCTATACGACGCGTCGGGCGCGGGTTTTTGGCTGCCAGCACGTCGGCCAGTAAATCCGGGTAGAAGTATTCGCTGAAGAAAATCTCCACCGGTGCAACGTTGAAAGTGCTGCGCTGGAATCGCCACAGGATTTGCGGCCAGGCGGCGGGCGAACCGTCGAACAAACCTTCCGGCGTGACCACCAGCCATTCGCCGCTGTCGCGCAAACCGACGACTGTTGCCGCCAAATCTCCCGCCTTGCCGTCCCACACGCGCAAGCTGCCGTCTTCGTGCGCGGAGGTCAGAAAACGTCCGTCGTCGCTGAAACTCAAGCCGTTCACAGTGCCGGCAGCACCGGTTAGTGTTTTGACTGTTGTGCCGGAAGCGGCGTCCAGCAATTTGATGGCCGCGTCGGTGTTGCCGGCAGCGAGTTGGCGGTCGTCGGCGGAAAACGTCAGACTGTAAACGCCGGCGGTATCGTTAACGGTTTGCACCGATTGCCAATTGGCGGTGTTCCACAGCTTGACGGTTTTGTCCGCTCCGCCCGAAGCCAGCCGTTTGCCGTCGTTGCTGAATGCCAGCGCGAAGACCGCGCCGCTGTGTCCCGGCAATGTTTGCAGTTCACGCCAATCGCCGGTTTGCCAAATTTTGACGACGCCGTCCGCCGCGCCCGAAGCCAGCCATTTGCCGTCGGCGCTGAGGGCCAGCGCGCGAACTTCCGCCGCGTGGCCGCTGAGTTTGGCGAGTTGCGTGCGCGTCGCCGTATCCCAAACCTTTATGGACTGATCGCTGCCGGCCGTCACCAATTTGCCGTCGGCGAAGAGCAGGGCATTGACGCCGTCTTCGTGCGCCTGCCAATTGGCGGCTTCGTTTGCGCCTACGACATTGAACAAACGCACAATACCGCTCTGACTGCCTGTGGCCAGCGTTTGACTATCCGCGCTGAAGGCGACGGCGTTGACGCTGCCGGTGTTGCCGGTGAAGTTGGCCGTCAGACGGCCCGCGTTGACATCCCACAGCGTGGCGCTGGTGTCGCGATTGCCCGTTGCAAACCAGCGTCCGTCATTGCTGAAAGCCACGGCCTGCACAGGATTGGCACGGCTGCTCAGTTTGACGACTTCAGCAAAGGCGCTCAGTTTGCGGACCTCAATGTCGCGCGTGCCGGGACAAAAGGCCACAGTTTGGCCGTCAAGACTAAAAGCCAGTGTTTCGTATTTTTCCAGGCGGTCGGGTTCGGAAAGCGTTTGCAGTTCGCGGCGCGTGGCCACGTCGAAGCGTTTGACGACGCGTTCGTGCGAGGCGGCGAGAAGCTCCCCGCCGTCCGCGCTGAAGCTGAGGGAGGCGATGCGGCCTGATCTCAAATTTGAAATTTGAGATGGCGCGGTTTGCGGCAAGTTCCACAGTTGCACTGCGGAATCCAGGCTGCCAGATGCCAGTGAGTTTCCGGCGGGAGAAAAGGCCAGTGTTGTTGGAATATTCGTTTGCGGAAAGGTTTGCGTGTTTTGGCCGGTCGTGGCGTCCCACAGTTTGATGCTTCTGTCGGCGCTGGCTGAAGCGAGCGTTTTGTTGTCGGCATTGAAAGCCAGCGCGGTGATTGCGCCGGTGTGGCCGGGCAAGGTGCGGGCTTCGCGCTGGGCGGTTACGTCGAAAACTTTGACGGCGTTGTCCACGCCGGCTGACGCCAGCAGAGAGCTATCGCGGCTAAAGACAACTGCATTGACGCGGCCTTTGTGCGCGTCGAAGTTTGCCAGTTCGCGGCCTGACGCCGCTTCCCACAATTTAACTTTGCCGTCCACGCCGCCCGAAGCCAGCAAACGGCCATCGCCGCTGAACGCCACGGCGCGAACGCCGCCCGCGTGGCCTGTCAAACTGCGCAGCTCGTTACCGGTAACGGCGTCCCAAATTCTAACGGTCGCATCGGCGCTGGCCGAAGCCAGATAATGTCCGTCCGGGCTGAAGGCCAGCCCGTCGCTGCGCAGGCTGTGGCCGTTTTGCAAAACCAATTCGGGACGTTCTGATTGATTAACTGTTTGCGCGCCGGACGACCGGCAAAGGTTCACGGCCAACCAGAAGAGCAACGAACCGACGACGATTTTCCCGATGATTTTGTTCATGCGTCAAAGCCTGCTTTTCATTCCTGTTTTTAATTGATGACCAGCCGCAACTGATTTGCGGGATGTCCGTCAACGCTTAGCTTCAAGACGATCTCGCCGCTTACTGTCGGCGAGCGGATCGTAGCTTACTCGGCTATCGCTGTGAAACCGTGGGCGATAAGCTGAGTTACCCGACGAACTTATAACCCGCGCCGTGAATGGTGATGAGGTGTTGCGGATTGTTGGGAGTGGTTTCGATTTTTTGTCGGACTTGGGCGATGTGCGTGTCCACTGTGCGCGGGGTTGGCGAACTGTCCGGCGACCAGACGCCGTCCAGCAACTGATCGCGGCTGACGACATGGCCGCGATGTTCAATCAGAAATTTCAGAATGTGGAATTCACGCGCGGACAAATCCAGTTGCGCGCCGGCTTTGGTCGCTTCGTATTTGCCGAAATCCAGGCTGACATCGCCGAACTGATAGGTTCCAGCGGGTTGATCCAAACGCGAGGCACGGCGCAGCACTGCTTCGATGCGGGCGATCAGTTCCATCAGGCTGAAGGGTTTGGTGATGTAATCATCCGCGCCGATTTTCAAGCCCTGCACCTTTTCTATTTCCAGGCTGCGGGCGGTCAGCATAATGATTGGCACTTTGTCTCCCGCCGCACGAATCTGCTTGCAAACGTCAAAGCCGCTCAGCTTCGGCAGCATCACGTCGAGTACGATCAAGTCGAACTCTTTTTCCATCGCCGCGCGCAAACCGGACGGGCCGTCGCTTTGCACTTCCACCGCGTAATCTTCCGATTCCAAGCCATCGCGCAGCGCGATGGCCATGATTTGATCGTCTTCGATAATCAACACTCTAGGCATGTCTTCGTCATCAGTTCGTCGTTCCGGCTTCAGCCGGCAGGCCGCCCGAAGGCGGGACGACGAACGAACCTTTCTCTTCGTTGGATGCGCCGCGTTCCGGCTGCGCGGGCAGATGAATCGTGAAAGTGCTGCCTTTGCCCGCTTCGCTTTCAACAGTGATCTTGCCGCCGTGAGCTTCGACTATGTGCTGAACGATGGACAGGCCCAGGCCGCTGCCTTTCACGTCGTGAATCAGGCCGGTGCTGACGCGGTAGAACTTCTCGAAAATCTTTTTTTGCTCTTCGCGCGGAATTCCTATGCCGTGATCCGTGACGGCGATGCGCACGAAGCTGTCTTTTTGTTCCAACCGAAGTTCGATCTCTTTCGCTTCGCCGGAATACTTCATGGCGTTGTCCAGCAGATTGGTCAGCGCCAGCGACATGGATTCAAAATCCACAGACAGTGCGGGAACGGCTTTGTCCGGCTGATAAAACCTTACGAAGTGGCCGCTTTGATTGGCGCGACCTTTGGTGGCTTCGATGGCGTCGGCGATCAGTTCGCGAGCATCCGCTGGCTCGAACTTGTATTCCTTCTTGCCGGATTCGATGCGCGAAAAATCCAGAATGTTATTGATGACCTGCGTCAGGCGGCGGCCCTGCGTTTCGATGTAACCGCCGTATTCGCGCATCTTCTCTTGATCTTTGACGCGGCCCAGCTTGAGCATTTCGCCGAAGACGCGAATCGAGGCCAGCGGCGTGCGCAGTT
>CAZRXE010000972.1:0-12556 GCA_964603695.1 uncultured Heliomicrobium sp. | reverse complement strand
CAAACGTCAGGCTGTCACCAATCCTGAGAACACCGTTTATTCCATCAAACGGTTTATGGGCCGCCGTTTCGACGAAATCAGCGAAGAAGCGAAACAGGTTCCTTACAAAGTTACGCACGCAACCAACGGCGACGTTCGTATCGTCGCTGACGCCAAGGAATATTCGCCGCCCGAAGTCTCGGCAATGATTCTGCAAAAGCTGAAGCAGGCCGCCGAAGATTATCTGGGTCAGAAAATCACGCAAGCGGTCATCACCGTTCCAGCCTATTTCAATGACGCGCAACGCCAAGCCACCAAAGACGCAGGCAGAATTGCCGGTCTGGATGTGATGCGTATCGTCAACGAACCGACTGCGGCGGCGCTGGCTTACGGGTTGGACAAAAAGAAAGACGAAACCATCGCCGTGTTCGACTTCGGCGGCGGCACTTTCGACATCTCGATTCTGGAAGTCGGCGAAGGCGTCGTTGAAGTGAAATCCACCAACGGCGACACGCACCTGGGTGGCGACGACATTGACGAACGCCTGATCCGTTGGATCATTGATGAATTCAAGAAAGATCAGGGTATTGACTTGTCGAAAGACAAGATGGCGTTGCAGCGTCTGAAAGAAGCCGCCGAAAAAGCCAAGATTGAGTTGTCGTCCACGATGGAAACGGAAATCAACCTGCCGTTCATCACGGCGGACGCTTCAGGGCCAAAACATTTGGTGATGAAACTGACGCGCGCGAAGTTTGAGTCGCTGGTGGAAGACATTCTGAAGCGCACGCTGGAACCTTGCCGTCAGGCGTTGAAAGACGCGGGCGTGGAAGCGAGCAAGATTGACGAGGTGGTGCTGGTCGGCGGTTCGACGCGCATTCCGAAGATTCAGGAAATGGTCAAGCACTTCTTTGGCAGAGAGCCGCACAAAGGCGTCAATCCGGATGAAGTAGTGGCCATCGGCGCGGCGGTGCAGGCCGGCGTGCTTTCGGGCGAAGTGAAAGACCTGTTGCTGCTTGACGTAACTCCGCTCAGTCTGGGCATTGAAACGCTTGGCGGCGTGTTCACGCGCTTGATCGAACGCAACACCACCATCCCGACGCGCAAGAGCGAAGTCTTTTCGACGGCGACCGACAATCAAACGTCGGTCGAAGTTCACGTGCTGCAAGGCGAACGGCAAATGGCCGGCGACAACCGCACGCTCGGCAAATTCCACTTGATCGGAATTCCGCCCGCGCCGCGCGGCGTCCCGCAAATCGAAGTCGCTTTTGACATTGACGCCAACGGCATCGTCAATGTCTCCGCCAAAGACAACGGCACGGGCCGTGAACAGCGCATCACCATCACTTCTTCGTCCGGTTTGTCAAAAGACGAAATTGACAAGATGATGCGCGACGCCGAATCGCATGCCGACGACGACAAACGCAAACGCGAAGCGATTGAGACCAAGAACAGGCTTGATCAATTAATCTACGCGACGGAAAAAACCATCACGGACAACCGCGAGAAGATTCCTGTCGGATTGATCTCTGAAGCCGAAACCATCGTCGCCGAATCGAAGAAAGTGGTCGAAGCCAATAATTCGGATCAGTTCCAGACGCAGATGGAAAATCTCACTCGTATTTCGCACCGCATTGCCGAATCGCTGTATCAACAACAGTCCAGCGCCGGCAACGATCCCGGCGCTGGCGCACAAGGCCAGGCGGCGGGCGCTGCGGGCGGAGCCGGCAACACAGGCAGCGCGGGCGGCAACGACGATGTGATTGACGCCGAATACATTGACGTTGACGACAAGAAGTAACTCGTCAGCGATCAGTTGTCCGTTGCCGATTGCGCAACGGACAACTGACAAAGGACGGCGAACAAAATGGCAAGACAACATCACCTCCTGAACGACCTGGCGGCAATCGAGCAGCAACTGACGCAGTTGATGCGTGGGCCGCATTTGTACAGCGTCGAACAGGCGCAGGGAACCTGGGTACCGGCTGTGGACATTTACGAAACGCCCGCCAGTTTCGTGCTGACGGCGGAATTGCCCGGCGTGAAAAACGCCGATATTGACGTGAAGGTCGTGGACAGCACGCTGATTCTGCGCGGCGAACGCCATTGGGGAAACGACGTTCCGGGCGAAAACATACATCGGCTGGAAAGCTCTTATGGAAAATTCGAGCGCACATTCGGTCTTTCCGAACAGATTGACGCGAACGGTATTTCCGCCGAACTGGAACGCGGCGTGTTAAAAGTCGTCCTGCCGAAACGCGGCGAACGCAGCGGTAAACAAATCGAAATCACAACCGAAGACTGAGACAAGGAGACAAGAAGAAGGGGAGACGGGGAGACGAGCGGAAAAGCCTCTTCCCTTCTCCCCGTCTTCTTGTTTCTTTCTTCCGCAAGCTATGGCTCAGAAAGAAGATTATTACAAAGCCCTCGGCGTCGGCCGTTCGGCATCGGCGGATGACATACGCAAGGCGTATCGCCGTTTGGCGCGCAAATATCACCCCGATGTGAATCCAGGCGACAAGGCGGCAGAGGAAAAATTCAAACAAATTTCCGAAGCCAACGACGTACTGTCGGATCCGAAAAAACGCGAGGTCTACGACAAGTTCGGCAGCTACAGCGACAATCTGCGCGACGCCGCTGCGCGCGGCGCGGGCGCGGGGCCGGGCGGCGTGGATTTCGATTGGAGCAGTGTCTTCACAGGCAGCGGCGCAGGCGCAGGCGCAAATGCCGGCGGCGGCTCAAGTTTCAAGGACATTTTCAGCGATCTGTTCGGCGGCGCACCACGCGCCAGCGCGCGGCCTCAACCACAACGCGGCACTGACATCGAATTGCCGCTTTCCATCAGCTTTGAAGAATCCATCAACGGCCTGACCACTAACATCAACGTCCGCCGCAGCGACACCTGTGCGCGCTGCAATGGGACGGGCGACGCCGGAACCAGCCAGGTGACTTGCGGCACGTGCGGCGGCAGCGGAAAAGTTTCCGCCGGCGGAGGCTTCCTGCGTTTCGACCAAGCCTGCCCGGATTGCAACGGCACGGGCAAACGCCGCCAACCTTGCACGCTGTGCAGCGGCAAAGGTGTTGTTCCGAAATTTGAAGCCGTCAAAGTACGCATTCCGCCCGGCGTGGACACAGGTACTCGCGTGCGCGTTCCCGGCAAAGGCGAAGCCGGTCGGATGGGCGCGCCCGCAGGCGATTTGTTCATTGTCACCAACGTTGCGCCGCACAAAGTCTTCACGCGCAAAGGCGACAACATACATTGCACCATTCCCGTCACGCTGCCCGAAGCTGCGCTCGGTGCAAAGATCGAAGTGCCCACGGTCAGCGGCAAAGCGCAACTACGCATTCCGCCCGGCACGCAATCCGGTCAGGTGTTTCGATTGAAGGAAAAAGGCGCGCCGAGTCTGCGCGGCAATACGCGCGGCGATGAATACGTCGAAGTCAAAATAGTTTTGCCGCAGATCATTGACGAGGATTCAAAAGAACTGCTGCGGCAATTCGCCAAACGCAATCCGCAAAATCCGCGAGTCGAAATGGGACTCGAATAAGCCCAAACAAATTGGGCTTGGGTAGGTTCGTATGAAGAAGCGAGCAAAAGGTTACACCATCAGCGCCGTCGCCGATCATTACGGCGTCCATCAACAAACACTGCGCATGTACGAGCGCGAAGGCTTGCTAAAACCTTCGCGCTCGGACGGCAACGTGAGGCTTTACACCGACGAGGATTTGGAACGGCTGGATTTGATCCTGAACCTGACGCGCGATCTGGGCGTCAATCTAGCCGGTGTCGAAATCATCCTGAACATGCGCGAGAAAATGGATCAGATGCAGCGCGAGTTCAACCGCTTCTTTGAAATGCTGCGCGATTACATGGCCGAGCAAACCGCCATCGAACACGACCCGCAAGCTTACCAAGCATTGGTTCCCGCGCGCCGCACTATCGTCGTGCGCTCTTCCAGCCGCCGTAATCTCAAAATTGAAGAAACAGATGAGACAGTTGGCTGAAAGCCGCGTTACGGCGTTTGCAGTGCCATATCTTGAAGCGCAGTCCTTCTTCCGGGCTGCGAGCCGTGGCAGATGCGATCTTTCTTTTCCACCGAGGTTTGCTCCCACAAACCAGTAGCCTGGAAGGATTGCGGTCCCGGCGTCTATTCATTCTCCAGATTTAGCCACAGAGGGCACGGCAGAACACGGAGAAAATCCAATACCTTTGTGTTCTCGGTGGTCTCTGTGGCCGAAAAGGCCGAAAATGAATGGACATTGATTGCGCTCCCAGGAATCCTGCACAGGCTCAAATTTATGTACGCCGAAGTCGCCATCCCGCTCAACGTTCATCAAACCTTCACCTACCGCTTGCCCGAAAGCCTGGCGGAAAACGCGCAGCCCGGTTGCCGCGTACTCGTTCCCTTCGGGAAACAATTGCTGACAGCCTACATCGTTGACCTGCACGAGACGCTGGAGGAAACCGGACAGCACGAAGAAAATTTCGAGATCAAGGACATCGAAGAACTCTTCGACACCGAACCGCTGGTGACGGCGGAATTGCTGGAACTGTCGAAATGGATCGCCGATTACTACTACGCACCCTGGGGCGAGACAATTAAAAGCAGCCTGCCCGCCGGCATCAACGTTGACGCCGAAACCCTTCTGACCATCACCAACGCGGGCCGCGAAGCCTTGGCCGAATCCGTCGCCAAACGCCCTGAACTGACTTCCAAAATGCAGGCGCTCAGCCTGATTGCTGAAAAAGAAACGCTCGCCGCAAGCGAGCTTGGCAAGACCAAAAAGTTCGACAAAAACAAAATCACCGCCATCGTCCGCGAATTGCAGAAAGCGGGCTTCGTCACCGTCAAACGCCAATTGCAGGCCGCCGCCGTCAAACCCAAATTGCAACAAGCCGTCCGCCTGTCCCAGCAGGCTCCGGCGGAAGGCTCCAAGCCACTCAATGAGCAGCAGGAAAAAGTCATCAAGCTTTTATTTGACGCCGTGGAACCGCCGGCGCTTTCTGCTCTGACCGAAGCCGCAGGCGTCAGTACCTCCGTCCTGCGCACGCTGGAAAAGCGCGGTTTTGTGGAAGTCTTTTCGCGCGAAGTCCGCCGCGATCCGCTGGCACATCTGCAATCGTTACAGAAACCCGACCATCAGGGAGGAGAAACGAATCTGGCGCTGACGCCCAAACAACAAGCGGCGCTCGATCAAATCACAGTCAAACTCAACGAAGGCAAGTACGCGGCATTTTTGCTGCACGGCGTGACCGGCAGCGGCAAAACGGAAATCTACATTCGCGCGATGCGCGAGACTTTGGCCAAAGGCAAAACGGCGTTGATGCTGGTTCCTGAAATTTCGCTGACGCCAATGTTTGCGCGGCGTTTGCAGGCGCATTTCGGCAACGCGGTGGCGATTCTGCATTCGTCGCTGTCGGACGGTGAACGCCTGGATGAATGGAATCGCATTCGTCGCGGCGAAGCCCGCGTTTGCATCGGCGCGCGTTCGGGCGTCTTCGCGCCGCTGGAAAACATCGGCTTGATCGTCGTGGACGAAGAACATGAGTCTTCCTACAAACAGGACGAAACACCGCGTTACCACGGGCGCGACACCGCCATCATGCGCGCCAATCGCGCCGAAGCGGTCATCATTCTGGGCAGCGCCACGCCTTCGATGGAGACGTATCACAACGCCCACACAGGCAAATACCATTACCTGGAACTGAACGAACGCATAGGCGGACGGCAATTGGCCGAAGTAGAAATCGTGGATATGCGTAAAGTCTTCGAGCGTCACGGCAAACAGCAGGTCTTTTCCGACGAAATGATTGCCTCTGTTCAGGAAAACTTCGAGCGCGGCGAACAAACGCTGGTCTTGCTCAATCGTCGTGGCTATTCGGCGTCGCTGTTGTGCCGTGGCTGCGGTCATCGCGCAACCTGTCCGAATTGCGACGTGACGCTGACCTTTCACAAAATCGAATCGCGATTGATCTGCCATTACTGCAATCACCACGAGCGCGTGCCGCGCGCCTGCCCGATGTGCGAAGGCGCGTATATTTACTACGTCGGCGAAGGCACTGAACAAATCGAAGCCCTGCTGAAAGATCAGTTCCAAGGCTTACGGATTTCGCGGCTCGACCGCGACACCACACGGCGGCGCGGCGCGTTTGAAAAACTGCTCAACGAATTCGCCGCCGGCGACATTGATTTGATGGTCGGCACGCAGATGATTGCCAAAGGGCACGACTTTCATAACGTCACGCTGGTCTGTGTTATCTCGGTGGACGCAGGGTTGTCCATGCCGGATTTCCGCGCCGCCGAACGCGCGTTTCAATTGCTAACGCAGGTTGCCGGGCGCGCCGGACGCGGAAACAAGCCGGGCCGCGTTATCATCCAGAGCTATCACACGGAACATTACGCGCTGGAATTCGCACGGCGGCAGAATTACGAAAAGTTCTACGAGCACGAAATTCACTTCCGCAACAACATGCACTATCCGCCCTTTGTTGCCTTGATTAACGTGCTGGTCAAACACGAAGAGTTTGCCAAAGCTGCCTTTCTGGCTTCGGAACTGGCGCAGCGCGTCAAAGCCGCCGACCACGAACGCTTGTTGAAAGTCCTGGGGCCTGCGCCCGCGCCGCTCGCCCGGTTGAAAGGCGAACACCGTTTGCAGGTACTCATCAAAACACGCTACCGGCGTCAGGCGCGCGAAGCCCTGGACGCGGCAATGCTCGGACTGAAAGAAGCGAATCTGGACTTGAAGATGGTTTCAATTGAGGTGGACCCGGTGAATTTAATGTAGCGCCGGATCAAAAAAGCTATGAAGCTTGTGCTGGAAATTCGTGTGCCGCTGGCCTTCGCGCTGGCCTTGTTGCTGCTGATTGTGATCGGCGGGTTTTCGTATCGGACGATGACGAGGCTGCGCGCGGGCGTGGTCGTGCAGGCGCACACTTACGAAGTCCTGACGCAAACGGAGCAACTGCTGAAAACGCTGGTGGACGCGGAAACAGGCGCGCGCGGCTTCGTCCTTACCGGGATTGATGAATTCCAGCAGCCTTACCAAGACGCCTTGCAAAACTTCCAACCGCAGCTTGAGCGGCTGCGGCAATTGACCAGCGACAATCCGGAGCGAAGTTCCGAAAAGCAGTTTTCCAGGCTGGCGACGCTGGAACAGCACAGCCGGGAACGGTTCGATCTGTTGCGCCGGGCGATTGAACAAAGACGCGCGCAAGGACAAAGCGCCGCCAACGATCCGACGCTGAGAGTGCAAGGCAAGGCGTTGATGGATCAAATCCGCGCCGTTGTTGACGAATTTAAGGCCGAAGAAAACCGTTTACTGCAAATTCGCAGCGAGGCATTGAACGTCGAAGCTCGCCGGACGACGGCGACCATTTTGATCGGCAGCGTGTTGGGCATACTGGCGCTGGCGCTGGCGAATATAACGATCCTGCGCGAAATCAAACGGCGGCGTTTGGCGGAGATCGGGCTGGAACAGGCCAACGCCGAGTTGGAAACGCGCGTGGCCGCGCGCACCGCCGAATTGTCCGAAGTCAATCAATCCTTGCGCGCGGAAATGAAACGCCGCGAAGAAGCTGAAGCCGCCGAACGCGAACAACGCGAATGGTGGCGGGTGACGCTTTCCAGCATCGGCGACGCCGTCATCGCCACCGACCGCGAAGGCCATGTCAATTACCTGAACGGCACGGCGCAAATTCTGACCGGCTGGTCTCCGGAAGAGGCCGCTGGACAGCCGCTTGATCGCGTGTTTAACATCATCAACGAAAGCACGCGCCAACCGGTGGAAAGCCCGATTGCCAGAGTGCTGCGCGAAGGCATTGTCGTCGGGCTGGCCAACCACACGGCTTTGATCGCCAAGGACGGTAGCGAACATCCCATTGACGACAGCGGCGCGCCCATCCTGGACGATCAAGGGCGCATTCTTGGCGCGGTGCTGGTTTTCCGCGACATCACCGAACAAAAGAAAAACGAACTCGCCCGCGAAGAATTGCTGGCCAGCGAACACCGCGCGCGAAAGCAGGCGGAACAAGCCAGCCAGTTGAAAGATGAATTCGTCGCCACCATCTCGCACGAAGTGCGCACGCCACTCAACGCCATTTTGGGCTGGGCGCGTTTGCTGCGCGGCGGCAAGCTTGACCCGGAAGCCTGCGCCAACGCCCTGGAAACCATCGAACGCAGCGCCGAAAACCAGGCGCGGCTGATTGAGGATTTGTTGGACATCTCGCGCATCATCACCGGCAAGCTGCAAATGGAAATGCGCACCCTGGATGCTGCATCAGCGGCGCGTGCAGCACTGAAAACAGTCACGCCGGCAGCGGAGGCCAAAAGAATTCGTCTCGTTAGTGAGTTCGATCCGAACGCAGGCTTCATTTCCGGCGACGCTGACCGGTTGCAGCAGATCATCTGGAACCTGCTTTCCAACGCCATCAAATTCACACCACGCGGCGGCGTCATCGAAACGCGCCTGACGCGCCAGCAATCACAGGTCGTTATTTCCATAAGCGACACCGGACAAGGCATCGAACCGGAGTTCCTGCCGCACGTCTTCGACCGCTTCCGGCAAGCCGATTCTTCAAGCATGCGCAAACACGGCGGCCTGGGATTGGGTCTGGCCATCGTCCGCCACTTGGTGGAAATGCACGGCGGAACCATCTCCGCGCACAGCGACGGCCCCGGGCAAGGCGCGACATTCACCATTCGACTGCCCGTTACGCCGCTGCAAATTCAAGGCTCTGCTCCCGAAACGAAAACGCCGGTTTGGGAAAAACAACCAAAAGCCGATTCGGTGCTGGAAGGCTTGAAGATTTTGATCGTGGACGACGAAGCCGATGCGCGCCAGATGTTGGAGCAATTACTGAAAAGTTACGGCGCTGAAGTCACCGCCGCCGGTTCCGCCGCCGATGCGCTGGAAATCCTGAACCGGCAAAATCTGGACTTGCTGATTTCGGACATCGGCATGCCGGAAACCGACGGCTACTGGCTGATCCGCCGTGTACGCGAATTGAAACTCGGCGCGGACGGCAAACTCCCAGCCATTGCGCTGACTGCCTACGCGCAAACGCAAGATCGCCTGCGCGCCCTGTCCGCCGGTTTTCAACATCACATCTCCAAACCCGTCGAACCCGCTGAACTCACAACGACCATCGCCAGCCTGACCGGACGTTTGCGGGTGAAAGACAGGTAACAAACTCCGATTCGCCCAACCAGAAATCACGGCAGTCAAAACCCGCGAGCGGTTCCGGCAAGATCATTCGCGACTTTATCGGAAAGTTACACGCTTGTTTGAAAGAGCATTGAATACAGTGCGTTCGTCGCGCTGAAAAGCAGCCATCTTTCATGGTGAGTTAACTTGGGCTTGAGCAAATGCTTGGCCCGCAACGCGCGTCCGGCGGCGATTGCCGTTGCCGGAATCTTTTTGGCTTTTGAGCCAACAGATGTTTCGCCGAAAGGCAGTTTCCATCATTCGCAGGAGTTCAAAAATGAAAAAGAAAGAAGCTACAACCCAAACAACCGCAGCTTCGAGCGGCAGCTTCGAACGTGAACGCAAACAGTTTCGCGCGTTGCTGCTCGGCAATCCGAATTACTTCGGAAATCTCAAAAACAGTCAGCTTCAGCCGGTGCTTCCGCTGGCTGGCAATACGTTTTATGAAGAGCTTGGCTGCATCGGCTTCCAGCCGGAGCGGGATCAATTGGAAGCCGTCATCTTTCTCAAACGCTCCTCTGGTTATAGCGGCGGCGTTTGTTCCGGCGGCTCGCAAGAGTACGTGCGGTTTTACCTTTCCTTCGACAATGGCGCGACCTGGGTTGATCAGGGCGCGGAGAGCATCACCGTTTACGACGTTCCCAGTACAACAGTGGAAAATCGCCTGGAATACGCCGTCAGCCGCCGCATCAACCCGTCGCGGTGGCGTTGTCAAAAAGAACAACTCGTCAAAATGCGCGCCATTCTGTCGTGGGAAGTTATGCCGCCACCAAATCAACCAAACTGGCCACCGGTTTGGGGAGAACGGCAGGATGCACAAATTCAAATTGGGAAATTCGCGAAGGCTCCGACGCATCAGGTTTTGCAAGACTTTCAGATTACACTTCCAGCGGATATTGCCGCGCAACTGGATCTGACGCAGCCTTTGCAGGCGCTGCCTTCCAAGACCTTGAGCCTGGGCGAACTGCACAAATTGTACCGTGACAACAAAGCCGTGCCGCCGCATCGTTTTCTTTACACGTATCTGCAACAAACGATTTCAGCATCGCCATCGAGCGTCGCCAATCTGAGCGACAATTTGCACGAAGCATTGGTCAAACTTGGTTTGAACACGGCGGAGATCATCGCGCAGTTGCTGCAAACCGATGGCAGCACGCGCTACGAAGAACTTGGCTGCGTAGGCTTCGACCCTGTCAACGAGGCATTGGTCGGCGTGCTGACCGTCAAATTGCCCTATGGCTTTTCCGGCGGCCTTTGCACAACCGGCAGCCGCGAATACGTCACCTTCTGGGTGGATTGGAACGAGGATGGCATCTGGGATTTTGCCGGCACTGCGTCCGTCAATGTCTTCGATCTCAAAAACGTTTCATCAGACGGTTTGCAATATGCGGTGGTTTTACCGATTCCGGCGGCGCAACAACGCCGTCCGTGCAAGGAAGGCCCGCGCACGGCCAAAGTCCGCGCGATCCTTTCCTGGAACACGCCGCATACCAATCCGAACACCGCGCCGGTCTGGGGCAATCGCGAAGATACGCGCATCCTTATTCCGCCGGGCAATGTGGTGAAATCAGGAGATTACACGCCCTTCCTTAAATCGCTGTGCGATGTTCCGGTGTGCAGCATCGAACAAGGAACGGGATTGGCATCGCCCAACGAGCGCCCCTTCGGCGGAACCATCCGAATTTTCGGGGAAATTCCGGGCGTGCCGGACATTACGGCTTCCGCCGCCACACGCCCGAAATATCGCGTTCAGGTGCGTCCTCAAGGCGGCGCTTGGCAAACACTGACCAACGCCTTCTCAATCACGATTGAAGAAAAGCTAGGCAGCGGCCCGGTGGTCAGCACACCATTCCTACAGGAAGTGGATGCCGACAACTATTACACCTGGCAAACGGTGACTCCGTCGGCCAACGGCTGGCGCAGCATCACGCCGCAAGGCCTGCTCGCTGTCTGGCAAAGCTCCCCGGAGACCGGCCGTTGGGAAATCCGTGTCGAAGCCAAAGACTCATTGGGCAACACGTTCATCGGCGGCGCACTGGTCTGCACCGACGGCACCATGCGCAGTTCAATAGTCGTCCGGCTCGATCAAAAAGCGCCGGACGTCGCGCTGAAGATCACCGCCTATTCCGATGACGGCGGTGCCACGCGCAAACCCGCCGCCAATTGTGGGACGTATCGCGTGGGGCATATTCTTTATGGCGAATACGGCGTCAGCGATGAACACTTCGGCAATCTCGCGCTGACCGTTGAACCGGTCGGTCCCGCCAATGGAGCAACCGTCAATCCATCGTCGCGCAGTTACCCGACTGTCAGCACCAACGGCGAAACCGGCGAATGGTCGCTGAACACGAAAGGAATGGACGCTTGCGGTTTCGTTATCCGACTGCAAGCCTCGGATCGCGCGATTGTCAGTTGCAGCGGTGGCCATTCCAATTCCACTTCTGTCGGTTTTTGTTTGGTCAAGTCGTAACGGACAGAGCTTTTCAGCATTAACGCCGCGGAGCCGCGGCAATAAAACTTTGCTGCGGCTCCATTGACACTGCATAACGCATCACGTCCGGTTGGCGGCAGTCAATGACGCCGACAGACGAATAGCACCAACAACGTTTCCCCGAACAATGGCTTTGGGATGTTCAAGCATCCGGGCAAGACATCGGGATACCAAACCGTAAGGAGCATAAAAATGAAAAGGATTGCCTACATTCCACTAATTGTCGTGGCTATCACGCTGCTTTGGCCTGCAGTCGTCGTGCGTAAAGTGCAGCAAGTTTCCAGCGCCCAATCGCAAGCTTCCCCTCTTATCCGGTTTGAACAAAGTCCGACTGGCGCGGGCACGTTGGCCGTAGTCAGAAACAGCCAGGGAGAGGAAATTCTGGGGGAGAAGAACCCGACGAACGAAGGCTATGCCATCGCCTATGAAGTGCCTGGCGATTCGCGGGAAAGCCGCAAAAGAATGGTTTATGCAATGGCGAACACCTATTCGAAAGGCTTGCTGGAATGCGAAGAATGTGAACGACGCAACGCCGAGCTGCGAAAGCTCAATCCGAATTACGCGGTGGCGACAGCGGTTACTTCGGATCACGCGCTGATGATTACAAGCAGCTTCAAGTTCGATTCGCAGACGCAGCGATTGGCCGTCCATCGCATTATCGAAAATATTTCAAATGATTCTGAAGTCAGAAAGAGGAATCGAAATGCCGGCAAGGTGAAATTGCTCAGTGTGCGCCTGCAATCGTCCCCGCTGCTGTGGGCAGGCATTGCTCCGCAGGCGGGAATTCCACGGCAATTCAAAAACCAAACGCTCAATGATTCGCCGCAATTCAAGAAATTTGCGTCCAACTTGCGGCCTGCCGGTTGGCTGGCCTTTACCAGCACC
>CAZRXE010000971.1:0-2402 GCA_964603695.1 uncultured Heliomicrobium sp. | reverse complement strand
TGCTTTCGTAAAGCAATCCCTGGTGATAGACCAGACCCTGCGTGAATGCCACGGGATCGTGCGGGTAGGTATTGACGACATCGAAGCTGTAATTGGCGATTCGTGGCGGCACGGCGGCTTGATCCTGTTGGTTTGAACTGGTGGCCTGGCTGGTGTTGCAAGCGGCGCAACACAATAGCAACAGGCAGGAAGTCAGTTTTCTAAAACTAGGCATTGAATTTCCTCCGGTCGAAATACGCGTGAAGTGACGTGTGTTAAACTCGTGGCGCAGTTTATCCCACAGCAAAGGTGTTCAAAAAATGTCAGGTAACAATTGTCTTTTTTGCCGGATCATTGCCGGAGAAATTCCAGCGTCCAAAGTTCACGAAGATGAGCACTGTCTTGCATTCCGCGACATCAATCCGCAAGCGCCGGTTCACGTCTTGCTGATTCCTAAAAAGCATCTTGCCTCGCTCAATGATGCCGCCCTGGAGGATCACGCAGTGTTGGGGCATTTGATGTGCGTTGCACCGCGAATCGCCCGGCAGGAAGGACTGGCCGATGGCGGCTATCGCGTGGTCGCCAATACGGGCGCGGACGCTGGACAAACCGTCTGGCACATTCATCTGCACGTGATGGGTGGGCGTCCAATGGCCTGGCCTCCGGGCTAAGACTTAGAAAGGTTTGGCGGCGGTCTTCCCGATTTTGACGAACACGCGCCCAAGCGTGCGAATCTTGGAAACAGAAGGCGACGACATCAGAGACAAATCCGGCGCGCCGATGTCTTCGTCACCGTGTTTTTCCCGCAGCCAACGTTGAAAAATCGCGCGCGTGGCGCGTGAGTCTTCAGCGACATTCAAAAACGCGCCGCGCAATTGATCCGGCGTGACGATTCGAAATCGTTGCGCCGAATAGTAAGACTTCAACGCACGGAAGAATTTTTCATCCCCAAGTTCGCGGCGCAGCGTGGCGAACAGCAACGCGCCTTTGGCCTGGACGATGGCCGTGAATTGCAGCGTGCTGCGAAAGTCCTTCGCCGGTTTATCTACTTCCAAATCCAGACCACCCAGCATTCGATAAGCTTGATAAGTTCCGTTCAACTGTTGTTTGGCGATGCGTTCGCCGAAGGATTTGTTGTAGGTGATTTCGTGATAGTACGCCGCCGAATAACTGCAGAGCGCCTCGTTCACATAAGGCGCGCGTTCGGGATCGTTGCCGACTGCGCTGCCCCACCATTGATGCGCCACGCCGTGCGCCAGCGTGAACTCGAACGCGGATTTAATGACATCTTCCTGTTCTCGCAACACGCCCGGCAGCCGCGTTGAGCCGGGCGCTTCAAAATCAATGTAGTAAGCCTGTGCCAGCACAATCAGCGCGGGAAGCTCTGTCCCGCTGTAACCCGCCGGCAAAGGCATTTCGACAACTTGCAAAATCGGATAGGGATAGTTTCCAAAAGCGTTGGCGTAGGCTTCAATGGCGCGCGTGGCAATGTTCAGCGCGCGTTTGCCCAATCTGTCGTCACCTTCGCGAAAATAAGAAACGACGCGCGTTTGGCCGTAGCGTTGTTCGACGCTTTTCATTCGTTCAGCAATTACCAGTCCAAATCCGCGCAGTTTTTCGCCCTGGAAAACTCGTGTTTGCTGATGGTCGGATGTTGTGCCCGATTTGGTTTCTGCACCGGAAGCAAGAATTGTCAGCCCAGGATCGGTGGTGATTTTGACTTCGTAATCCGCCGCCTCGCTGAAAACGATTCCGCCCACGCCTGCGACAAGCGAAGGTTCGGAAAGCTGCGAGGGTTTAACGGCCAATATCGGGTGAAAGTAACTGAGCAGAACGGCTTCTTCGCCCGCGAAAAAGATGTCGCGCGCGTCGCGCGCGGGCTTTTCTTCATTCACCGCGTCGTTGACCTCTTGCAGGAAATGCGCGAGCAAGCTGGCTTCTTCGCGCTGGACGCGAGGGAGTCGCGCGGAAAATTCCAGTTTCAATTCCAAACTGCGTCCAGGCGCGAGTTTGGCGGGCAAATCAACTCTTACGCCGGAATGGCGCGCCCGCAGATTGCCGCGTAAGTCATTGCCGTTCAAATTGATGCGGGAAACCGTCAACCACGGTTCTTCCGCATCGCCAAGTCCCGCGTTCGGGTAAAGGTGGAAAACCAGATGATCCAACTCCTCGTGGCTCGTGTTTGTCACCTGTACAAACTCAACTCCTGAAAAGGTAGCTTGGCGGTAATCAAGGTTCAATTCAATCCGGTAACGAGGCGCGAGCGAAGGGGCTTCCGTTTGTCCCTGAAAGCAATTCGCCCTTTCGGCAGACACCGCTATTATCAAAATACACAGGAAGATAGCGCCGTAAGGCTGAGCGTTGTTCCATTGACGAAAGTGCTTGTTTGCCTGTGGATTCACGGCCGCATTCTACTTCACAAC
>CAZRXE010000970.1:0-3156 GCA_964603695.1 uncultured Heliomicrobium sp. | reverse complement strand
GTTCCGTCGTGGAAAAAGAAGTTGCCGGCATTGCGATGAATTTCTACTGCCTGGCGCTGTTGGATGATAGAGGCGGTGAGCTGTTCGTTCCGGTGGAAAAGGTCAAGGATATTGGCCTACGCCCTTTGCTGAAACGGTCGGATATCCCAAAACTGCTGGAGCAATTGATGAAGTCCACTCAGATTGCGAAAGGCTGGAAGCAGCGCGCCCAAGACAACCTAAAACTACTTACTTCCGGGTCGGCCTTCGACCTGGCCGAGATCGTCGAATCCCTGACCGCGCTCAATGAAATCAAGCCTCTTTCCTTCCGGGAAAACTGGATGTTGGATAGGGCGAAAAGGCTGTTGGTTTGCGAAATTTCCGTCGTACTCGGCAAAACCAAAATTGCCGCCGAGGAACAAATAGACCAGGCGCTCAATGCGCGAAAGATGTTGAGTGCGGACGCCGCAAGCATTTAATCAATCAGGATTTCTTGCTTTTCCAACACGCAAATCAACCTCAGGTAAAAATTATGTTGCTTACTCTGATAGACCTTGACGATGCCGAAAAACGACTGGACGCCGGCGAACAGGCTTATGAATACAAGACCGAAGATGCCAAGTTGCGCATTCTCGGCCCGGCTTGCGGCTTCGGCGC
Organism: uncultured Heliomicrobium sp.; assembly: GCA_964603695.1. Taxonomy (GTDB): domain Bacteria; phylum Acidobacteriota; class Blastocatellia; order RBC074; family RBC074; genus RBC074. The sequence goes on along the minus strand of CAZRXE010000970.1, from coordinate 2,520 downwards.
GGACTGTCTGCGAATTTACCGGGAGCAGGGGCAATATGCCGAAAGCATCGCGGAAGCCCAGCAGATGGCGGGCGAAAAAAGTTTGACCGTCACGGGCGTCTGGTTTGTGAAGCTGGCGCGCTCATAGGATGAGGACCTTTACCGACACGGGACTTGTACAAAACCGAAGAGAGGACCGGAATGCAAATACAGCAACGAACGATTGAATGCGTCAGATGCGGACTGGTCAGGGAAGACCTGTTGACCGAAGAAGAAACCGAAAACGTGATTGCGGCCGTGGGACCGATTTACCGCTACTGCGCACAATGTGCAACGACCACGGGCTGGATCGGCAGCGGGCAGACTAAAAAGGCGTCATCGTCCACGTCGCAATCCCGAAGCGGCAGCGACCCTCGAAGCCCAATCTTAAAAGGCCAGGAGCGGATGGCCACGCAAGCCGAACGCGACCACGTGGATGCAATGGCGCACGATGAGACGCAAAGTTTTTCCAAAAATTAAATGTGGCGCAGATTTTCCAACCTGTGCCACAACTCCGCCGAAATACCTTTTAGCAAGCCGGCAGTAAGACTGACTTTCCTAAAACTCCGGCTCAGCAATTTCTCTATCCCGTTTACTTTTTCGCCAGCACGACCGGCGCTTGTTCCGCCGCGCGGATACGCTCAAAGAAGCCGCGCAGGGCGGCGTATTGTTCCACCGGAATGGTGGCGGCTTTCAAGATCAGAGTGCGTTTGAAAATCAGGTGGCCGTCTTTGACTTCGTAAGTGACGGCGTAATTGCCGAAGGGGTGATTTAGTTCCGCCGCGTCGGGCAGTTCGTCCACTTCAAAGCCGGCGGGAAGTTTGATCTTCACGGTTTCGTTGTAGACGTTGGCTTCGAGTACGACGGGATGTTTGCGCGTCGGCGCGGTCAGAAACAGGGAGGAGCGGCGCGAGACAATCGCCGGTTTGAAAACCAGCAATTTGCCGCGATGCGACTGCGCGTAAGCGGGCGATTGAAATTCGACATCGAGCGCGAATTGGCCGTTACGCGCGTTGTCCGCCGGTTCGACTTTCAACACTTTGGCGCTGGGCGCGGTGGCCGTGATCCAGCGTTCGATAAAGCTGTTGTATTGTGGCCGCGCGGCGCGTTTGAAACTGCGACGTTCTTCGACCGCTGCCTGCCCGAAGGAATGTTCGCTGACTTTGGCGGTCAGCGCGCCTTCGGCGGTCAGTTCGGCTTCGACGATGCGCTCTAGGCGGTTTGCTTCGGGCGGCGTGACGGGCATTTTCAGCAAATCGCCCGCTTCGCCCGCGACGATCAGTGCGAAACTGCCTTGTTCGTGATCCGGCAAATCGCCGACCGGCGTGTCGTCGTCGGTCGGATCGAAAATCAACAATCGTCCAAGCTGCGGATGTTTGACGATGGTCGCGGCTTCGGTGGCGTCGCTCACCTTGACGGCAATGATGCAGTGATTGAACTGTTGCGGCGATGGCCATTCCTGCCGGACGAAGTTCGGGTCGCCTGAGTAAATCGCCACCGGATAGGATTCAATGCCGAGCGATTTGAGCAGCGCGCGCATCAGATTGGCTTTGTCTTTGCAATCGCCGTAATTTTTGGCGAAGACATCCGCTGCCGTGTGCGGACGATAGCCGCCGCCGCGTCCGAGTCCGGTTTGGATGGAAATGTAATTGACGTTTTGCGCGTAACGGCCAATGGCCTGAATGCGTTCGTATTCGGTTTTCGCGCCTGCGGTCAGTTCGCGCGCTTTGGCTGCCATTGTTTCTGTGAAGGCGGCTTGCGGGTCGCTCAGTTCGCTGTTGTAACGCGACACGTCTTTCCACGTGGCGAAAGGTTTGAGCATTGTCGCTTTGCCCGTCGGCGGGAAAATATTGACGGCCAGCGATGGCGCGAGTTTGGAAAGTTCCGGGCGCGCGGGTTCTGATTCGATAAATGGTAAATCGCGCAGTTCCCAGGTGTAGCTTGTGCCGCTGACCGCCGGTTCCAGCTTGTCGCGGTTGAAGGTCACGCTTTCGGCGCGCCAGCCTTGCGGCATCGTCAGCGTCACGCGCGACAGTAGCGTCGGATTGTTGTCCTGAAAGCTCCAGAGGAATTGCGAAAAGACCGAGCGTTCTTCGGTTATGGTTTCGTAACCGAACACGCAACCCGCCTCGACATCGTCTTTGGCGGATATGATGCGCAAGCGCGCTTCGTTGTAAACGTCGTTTTCAGCCAGCGCGGCGTCCAGCGTTTCCTTTTTGCCGTAGCTGACGAACTGCCCCGTGGGCCGCAGCAGCCATGCGCGCATTTCTTTCACTTTTTCGGCATCGGTGTTGTAAACGGCGTGGGCCACGGCTTCGCCGCGACCTTCGCGCACCAGGATTTTGACGGCATACCAGGTGATGGTGATTATTTTGCCGTCGTCTTCCACTTGTTTGCGCTGTTCGTGGTGCAGCACGACGGCTTTGGCCTCTTTGGGATAAGTCGGCAATGTCACTGTCGCGGCTTGTTTCAACCAGGCCGGCGGATCGTCGGCAAAACCGG
>CAZRXE010000969.1:0-5053 GCA_964603695.1 uncultured Heliomicrobium sp. | reverse complement strand
GGCGTGTTCCAGTTCGCGGACATTGCCGGGCCAGTCGTAACTGACCATCAGCGCACGCGCCTCTCGGCTCAGTCCTCTGACTTGCCTGCCACACTTTTCGGAATGTTTGAGGGCGAAGAAGTGCGCCAGCAGCGGAATATCCTCGCGACGTTCGCGCAAGGACGGCAATTGAATCGGTACTACCTTGAGGCGGTAGTACAGGTCCTCGCGAAAGGTTCCCGCTTTGATCATTTGTTCGATGGAGCGGTTGGTGGCGGCGATGACGCGGACATCAACTTTGATCAGGCGAGTGCCGCCCACGCGCATGAACTCTTGTTCCTGAATGGCCCTGAGCAACTTCGGCTGCAACTGAATCGGCATCTCGCCTATCTCATCAAGAAAAATGCTTCCGCCGTCGGCCAGTTCAAACATTCCTTTCTTCTGTGAGACAGCGCCTGTGAAAGCGCCTCGCTCGTGCCCGAAAAGCTCGCTTTCGAGCAAGGTTTCGGTCAATGCAGCACAGTTGATAGGTATGAAAGGGCGGCTGGCGCGTGGGCTGCCGCGATGGATTTCTCTGGCCGCCAATTCCTTGCCGGTTCCGCTTTCGCCGCGCAGCAGCACAGTGGAGGACGAAACAGCCACTTTTTGAATTTTCTGGTAAACATTGCGCATGGTCTGGCTCTCGCCTATCAGCTTGTATTGCGAATCGAGCGCAGCCTGCAACCGCCCGGCGTCGGCCTTCAATTGGTCGAACAAGCGTGCGCTCTCAAAGGCTGCGGAGGCGACGTTGGCAACGGCGGTCAGGAATTCCAGACCTCGTTTGTCAAAACATCGTTCCTTGCAGGAGTCCAGGTAAATCACGCCGATGACGCGTTCCTGAATCATCAGCGGTGCCGCGACCAGGGATTTTACCCTGTCAATCAACAGGCTGTCGGCGGTTTGCAGCGCGCTGTCTTCGCTGACGTCATTGCTCAGCAATCCTACGCTCTCTTCCCAGACACGGTTGATGACGGTGAAGCCGACGTGAAAGCTTTCGCGCGAGCCGTCTTCCCGACCGAGACAGAAGACAGAGCTGACATTGCCCGGCTCATCGCGGCTGACAGGACCTTGCAGCAATAGAATTGCGCCGCGGTCGGCGGGCAGGGCTTCAAAAATCAATTCCAGGATGCGCTGCTGCATTTCGTCGAAACCCTGGATGCGGTTGACCGCCGTGCTGATTCGCAGCAACACGCCCAAATCCTGTGCGGCGCGCGCCGAAAGGGTGGCCCAGACCAGCTTTTCGTCCGAATCTGAAATCGCCGACATCTCCGCCATCAATTTTTCCGGATGCAGGTAAAGAGACTTGCGCGGTTCGAGCACCAGCGTCTGGTTGGCGACCAGACCGTTGTCAGAGAGTTTGTCAGGCTCCGGCACTTCTGCGTCCGGCTCGCTGAGCAAAAACAAAAACAGCGAACTGCCAATCCGTATGCGGTCGCCTTCGTTCAGCAAGGTTTCGCCGACCGGGACCGAATTGACTATCGTCCCGTTTGAACTGTGATCGTCTCGCAGCTTGTATTGCCCGCCAGCGCGGCTGATGACGCAGTGTTGGCGCGAGACTGACTGATCAATCAGACATATTTGATTGACTGAATCGCGCCCGATCCAGATTTCATCGCCGGTCAGATTGAGAGTCCGGCCCGCCATCGGGCCGAGCATTGCCGCCAGTCTTGGTTTCATGTTTTTCGTTCTCCTTAAGTCGCGGTTATGGGGTGTCCGTATATCGGTTCTGATAGCGGCGGGACTATCAAATCTGATATGCCCACACGCCGCCGCCCGCCTGAATCAGCCTCGAATCCCGGCTAAGTTCAACGGGATAAACGCAGCAATCCAAGCGTCATTGGCACAATGATGCAAAAATCAATCCCGCGCCAGAACGGCACGGGGATTGAGAAAGCGAGAATTGAGAAAGTTCATAGGCATTGGTGATAAGTGATCCTGTGGTGAGATTCAATAACAGTTCGCCCTGGTCTGGTGGCGGAGTTCACTTGGAAGGAGATTGTGATGTTCACCCCGTTTGTTCATTCACGCTTTTATTCGCCGAATTGTTGGGCCGGGTTGTTGGTTGCGGCTTTCCTCATTGTCTTCGGCTTCATTGTTTTCGGCCTGGAGAACGCTGTGGTGGCGCGGCAGGAAGAGATTGCTGTTGTGGTGGTTTCGTCAGCCGGGGGACTGTCGGGGGGGCCGATTGCGCCGGAGTCCATGGCCTCGGCCTATGGTCACTATCTCGCCACAGCCACCGCCATTGCCGATTCCTCGCCGCTGCCTAGTCTGTTGGAAGGCACGACGGTCAAAGTGAACGGTCAGACGGCGCCACTATTTTTCGTCTCACCTATGCAGATAAATTTTCTGGTACCGAACGGCTTGCCGGAAGGAGACGCCGTGGTAGTGATTTCTTCGGGCGACGGGACGATTTCAACAGGAAAAATGAAAATCGCGTCGGTCGCTCCTGCGTTGTTTACTGCCGACGGGAACGGGAAAGGGCCACTGGCGTCTTTGCTCTATCGCGTGAAAAGAAACGGGGGGTCGAGTTATGAGTCGCTTTCGGAGCACGATGGGGCGAAGTTCATTCCGAAGCCGATTGTTTTCGGCGCAGACGAGCGACTGTTCCTTGTGCTGTTTATGACTGGTGTGCGGCACGCCGAGAAAGCTTCAGTGCGGGTGAGCATCGGCGGCATTGAGCGAGCGCCCGCGTTCATCGCGCCGGCGAAGAATTTCGCCGGGCTGGATCAAGTGAATGTCGAGTTGCCGCGCTCTTTCATCGGTTGCGGGCGCGTCAAGCTGCTGGTCACTGTGAAAGGTCATGGCGGGTCGAACGAGGGAGAGATAGAAATCGGCAGCGAGGCCGGCGACGATCCCGATCTGGTCCTTCAGGGGCCGCTCGATGATCCGGTGCTGGTTGGCGAAGAATTGGAAATTGCCGGCGAGGGGTTTTCAGCTAACCCGGAAGAGAACAAGGTGCAGATTGTGTCTGACGAAGGAGACACCACTACGGCGACAGTACTGGCCGTCACGGGCACATCGTTGCGCATGCGCGTGCCGTTCAAAGCGGGCACAGGCATGTTGCGCGTCACTCGTGGGGAGAGCAGCGCGAGTCTGCGGATCAAGCTGCGAACATCGCTCAGCGGCTTTCTTGAAGAGGCGAACCAGCAGTCGAACAACACTGTTTTGAGGAAGCCGATCGCGAACGCGATTGTCAGGCTGCTGGTGAATCCGCCGATAGAAAGAATGACCGACAGCGAAGGCTCTTTCGTTTTGCCGGACGTGCCGGTGGACGGAACGCTGGTGCAGATTATTTCGCCGCCGGGCGTGGTTTATCCGCAGGAACCGCTCAAGGTCACGATTCAGGCGGGGCGCGACAATCATGTGCTCGAACGCCCGATTGAACTGGCTCGAGTTGGCGGGGTGGCGTTTCCAGAATTGGCCGCAGGCGATCAACGAGTCGCCGCTCTCGACCCTCAATCGCCCGATGCGGCGTTGACGTTCCTGCTGCCAGGGCGCACGCCGGTCAATTTGCCGGTCGGCTATTTCAGTACCGCCATCGCGCAGATCACGCCTTTCGGTCAGAGTCTGGCCCCGACGACGCGGCTGAGTTTTCCAAACAACGACGGCATTGCCGCCGGGACAAAAGCGCGGCTCTTCAAGTTCGATCAAAACCCCGCCAGCGCGCGGCTCGGCCAGTTCGTTAATATAGGCGAAGCGACCGTGACGAACGACGGCCAGCGCGTCGAAACGGCCGCTGGCGCAATCACAGAGGGCAGCTATTACTTCGCTTCCATTGCGCGACCGCTGGCCACCATCAACGGGCGCGTGGTCGAGCGCGACGGACGCCCCGTGTCGCATGCGATTGTCCAGACGCGCGGCCAGTCCACACTGACCGACGGTCTCGGCGGTTTCGTGCTGCGTAACGTGCCGGTGATGAAGCCGGGCGGCGACAAACTTTCGGTTGAAGTCAGCTTTCAACGATCCAACGGGAAAATCTCCCGTAAGGACAATACAGAGATCGAAGTGACCGCAGGCTTACTGAGTACAATCAAGTCTGACATCGTGCTTGATCCAGTGACGATAAATTTCCCGCCGGTGGTGATTGCGCCGCCGAACCTGGTCATCGTGGGTGGCGAGCCGAAGGATTTCGATTTTATCGTCACCGACCCTGACAGCGCGCAACCCGCGCAACTCAGCCTGAGCGACAGCGCCGCGCCTTTCTTCTCGCTCAACCGGCTGAGCGCGAATCTTTGGCGGGTGCATTTGTTGGCGAGCGGGAGCGGCAACTACATGCTGACGATTAAGGCGACTGACAACCTGGCGGCGAGCAGCACGCAAAAGGTCGCAGTGCTTTTCTCGGCGCTGCCGGCGAGTTCGCTCGTGGCCTACGCGCAATCGGTCGCTTTGGCCGAAGACACGCCCACAGCCATCACGTTGCGCGGGTTTGATCCGGGCAATCGCCCCTTGACTTACATCGTCGTCACGCCCCCGTCACGCGGACAATTCAGCGACAATCACGGCACAGCCAATTTGGTTTACACGCCGTCGCCGAACTTCAACGGCCTCGACCGATTCACCTTCAAAGTCCGAGCCGGCGCGAGCGAAAGCGAGCCTGTGACTTGCTTCATCGCCGTCAATCCGGTCAATGACGCGCCCGTACTGGATTTGCCCGGGACTCTGACGGTCACGGCGGGCGAAGCTCTCAATTTGCCAGTCACGGCCACGGACGTTGACAGCGACTCGAATCTCAATTTCAGCGCGACCGGACTGCCCGCCGGAGCAAGTTTCGCGACGCTCACCGGAGGCGGCAAAGTGCTGAGCTGGACGCCACTGGTACAACAGATCGGCGTTTATCGCATCACCATCACGGTTAGTGACAGCGGCATGCCAGTTCTGAGCGATACCAAAACGCTGGCGATCAGCGTTGATGGCAAGTGGGCCAAGACTTCAGGGCCTCAAGGAGGAAGCGGCGAGCTATTGCTGCACAACGGCGTGCTTTACGCGGGCGGCAGCGGCATTTATCGCTCGACCGACAATGCGGCTACCTGGACTT
>CAZRXE010000968.1:0-3927 GCA_964603695.1 uncultured Heliomicrobium sp. | reverse complement strand
CCGGCGGCGCGCGCCATTTGCGCCATACATTCCAGATTCGGCCCCCACCAGTTGTCGTATTGCCCGCCCAGCTCGTCAATTTCGTAAAACTCCATCACCGGCAGCGGCAGTTCGACGAAGTCATCCATCACGTGCGTTTCCAGCACAAGGTACTCGCGGGTGATTTCGCAAATCTGTTCCAGCGCCAGCAAGGGATGTTTCAGGTGGTACAACACGCCAAGGAAGAAAACGATGTCGAAAGTACCTAGTTTTTCGGGAGTGACTTCGTGAACGCTCAGTTCGTAAAACGGGATTTTGGAATTCAGCGCCTGTTTGGCCTTCTGGAAGTTTTCCGGCGTCCAGCAATCCACCGAAACCACTTCCGCGCCGCGCTTTTCCGATTCGAAGCTGTAAAAGCCGTCCCAGCAGCCGATGTCTATCACGCGCTTGCCGGAAAGATCTTCGGGCAAATTGAAGCGGCGATAATTTTCCTTCAGTTCTTCGGGCGAATGAACGCCTTTGGTAACCATACCGTCGCCGAGGTCAATGCTGTGCCACCAGGAACCGGCCAGCATGTCGGCTTTGAACGTAGCGGTGTCCTGATCAATCTTTTTCCGTAACGTCTCGTTATCCATGATTTCCCTTTGTTATTTCGATTGTTGTTTCGATGATGGCGAGCAGCGCCGCATGCGGTACTGCTTTTGGAAGCCGGGAATGCTATACAACTTTCCTTTGAATCGCCAGCCACCTTGTTTGCGCGCGGCCAATGCGGCACACTCCGGTTGAAACCCATTGAATACGCCAATCCGAATAAACGACAAGCCGAATCGGTAAAACCGTGGGACGGACTTCAGTCTGTCCACGCTGTAGACAGGCTAAAGCCTGTTCCACATTTTCCGAGGAATTAAGCATGCAAAACGATCCAATCTATGACGATTACGACGATGTCGAGCCGGAGCGCAGAACGTTCAAACGGTCTCGCTGGTTGTTGGTGATTCCGGCGTTAATCCTGTTGCTGCTGTTGTGGCCTGGCTGGACAGGGTTTTACACCGAATGGCTGTGGTTCGAGGAACTTGGCTATCAGCAGGTTTTTTCCACCACGCTGCGGGCGAAGATGTTGCTCGGCGTAATCGCGGCCTTGCTGGCGGGGTTGTTGATCTGGATCAATTTCAAACTGGCGCTGCGCCTGACCGCCGCGCAATCCAGAATGCTGCGGTTCGTGACAGTGAACAACGAACAGGTTCCGCTGCCGGACATAGCGGGTTTCGTCGAACGTTGGGGTCTGCGGTTGTCGCTGCTGGCCGGCGCGTTTTTCGGTTTGAGCGTTTGGGACGCCTGGGAAATGGTGCTGCAATTCCGCTATCAAACGCCGTTTGGCGAAATTGACCCCCTCTATGGACGCGACATCGCGTTTTACGTCTTCACGCTGCCGTTTCTGGAATTCGTCTTTCAGCAATTGTTTTTGCTGACGGTGGTTTGTCTGGCGGGCGCTGCGGTGCTCTATGCCTTGCGCGGAGGCGTTCGATTGGATGCGCGCGCGCTGCGCCTGGAACGTGGGCCGCGCGGACATCTGCTGGGATTGATCGCGGTGCTGTTTTTGATTACGGCAGGTCGCGCCTGGCTGGAAATTCCCAACCTTCTCTATTCGGCCAGAGGCCCGGTGGCGGGCGCGAGTTACACGGACATTCACGCGGTGCTGCCGTTGCTCCGAGCCGAGGTCTTCGTTGCCGCGCTGGCTGCGGCGTTGGCGACGGCCAGCGCGTTCACGTCGCGACTGCGGCTGCTGGTGGTCGGCGTTGGGCTTTACCTGCTCGTACTCATCGGAAGTTGGATTTATCCGGCGACGGTGCAGCGGTTTTCCGTTGCGCCGAACGAACTGGTCAAAGAAACGCCGTACATCGTCAACAACATCAACGCCACGCGCAAAGCCTTCGCGCTGGAAACCGTCGAAGAGCGCGAACTGACTGGCGCAACCGGTTTAACGGCGCAGGACATTCGAGAAAACAGCGCGACGATCAACAACATTCGCTTGTGGGATCACGAAGAGCTGCTTGCCACTTTCGCGCAGCTTCAGGAGATTCGTCCCTATTACGAATTTCAGTCCGTGGACAACGACCGCTACCGAATCGGCGGCGAAATGCGCCAGACAATGATTTCGCCGCGCGAGCTGGCCGCCGCGAGTTTGCCCAATCGCAACTGGATCAATGAAAGCCTGACATTCACGCACGGCTTCGGGCTGACGCTGGGGCCGGTCAATCAAGTCACGCCCGAAGGTTTGCCGGTGCTGTTCATCAAGGATTTACCGCCGGTTTCCACCGTTCCCGAACTCAATATCAGCAGGCCGGAAATTTATTTCGGCGAACTGTCGCACGATCCGGTTTACGTCAAAACGGCGGCCAAGGAGTTCAATTATCCGGCGGGCGAAGAAAACGTTTATGCCAATTACGAAGGCGCGGGCGGCGTTTCCATTGGCTCGGCGTGGCGGCAATTGATCTTCGCCACGCGCTTCGGCGATATGAAGTTGTTGCTGTCGAACGATGTCGGCGCGCCAAGCCGCGTGCTTTATCACCGCAACATCGGCGACCGGCTCACGCGCATTGCGCCGTTTTTGCGATTTGACGGAGACCCGTATCTGGTCATTTCGGAAGGCCGCCTGTTCTGGATCGCAGACGCTTACACCGTCAGCAATCGTTACCCGTATGCCGAATCCATCAACGGCATCAATTACATTCGCAATTCGGTCAAGGCGGTGGTGGACGCTTACAACGGCGGCGTGCAGCTTTATCTGGCCGATGACAAAGACCCGCTGATTCAAACCTGGGCGCGCGTCTTTCCCGGCACGTTCAAACCGCTGGCGGAAATGCCCGCCGATTTGCGCGCGCATCTGCGTTACCCGGAAGACATCTTCAAAATTCAGACGGCGGTTTATTCGACCTACCACATGGATCAGCCGCAGATTTTCTACAACAAGGAAGACCAGTGGGAAACCGCCGCCGTCGCCGAGGCGCAAGGCAAACCGCAGCAAATGGATCCTTATTACACAATCATGAAACTGCCCGGCGAAACGCGCGAAGAGTTCATTCTGATGCTGCCCTTCACGCCGCGCAGCAAAGACAATCTGGCTTCGTGGATGGTGGCGCGCGCCGACGGCGAACATTACGGACGATTGCGTGTCTACCGGTTCCCCAAACAAAAACTGGTGTTCGGCCCCAAACAGGTGGTGCAGCGCATCAGCCAAGACACTGAAATTTCCCGTCAGACTTCGCTGTGGAATCAGGCCGGCTCGAAAGTCATTTTGGGAACGCTGCTGGTCATCCCGATCAAGGAGTCGCTGCTTTACGTGCAGCCGCTGTACCTGCGCGCCGAATCCGGCAAGATTCCCGAATTGAAGCGCGTCATCGTCGCCGCCGAAAACCGCATTGCGATGGAAGAAACTCTGGATGCGGCGCTGGCGCGTATTTTCGGCGCGGCGACATCACCAAGCGCGCAAGCTTCACCGGCGGAAACATTGACCTCGGCGTCGCCGCCAAAGTCTTCCGCCGCGCCAAACCCGGAAGCACAATCGCTGGCCGCGCAAGCCAAACAGCATTTCGACCGCGCCATTCAAGCTCAACGCGAAGGCGATTGGGCGCGTTACGGCGAGGAAATCAAACAACTTGGCGCGGTGCTGGATCAGATGTCGAAACCGAAATAAATCCATTTGGGGGGCGGCGTTACGGCTGAAAATTACTGGCCGCCTGAATCTCCGAAGTGGTTTTTCCCGGAAAGGTTTGCGAGATGTCGCGTCTGTCTGATAAATTCATTGACTAATAGCTCTACTTCAAAAATTGAAGCCCGTTACTGCTTTCCATAATTTTGCTTCGAGAAAACGTCTGTAAAGTATGGAAAAACAATCGGCCTCCAATCGGCCCCTTAGCTCAATGGTTAGAGCAGCGGACTCATAATCCG
>CAZRXE010000967.1:0-4816 GCA_964603695.1 uncultured Heliomicrobium sp. | reverse complement strand
CGCAGCCAAGCTGTCCCGCAGAACCTGTAATCAGAATTTTCATTTCTTAGAGCGGACGAGCCGTCCGCGCTCCCGTTCTTTTGAGCGGACGAGCCGTCCGCGCTCCGGTCATTATTTGTTTTCAAACCACGGCAGCACGTCCATCAATTGCTGCAAAGGTTTTCCGGCTAAATCCTTCTTCGACAGAATCGGCGCGCCGAGTTCTTCCAACGGCCAGGTGATGCCGATTTCGGGATCGTTCCACAGCACACTGATTTCCGACGACGGGTCGTAAATATCAGTGCATTTGTATTGCACCTGCGCGATTTCGCTGGTCACGCAAAAGCCGTGAACGAAGCCTGTCGGCACGTAGATCTGCCGGAAGTTTTCCGCCGTCAGCCACGCGCCCACCCAATGGCCGAAGGTCGGCGAACCGCGCCGCACATCCACGGCCACATCGAAGATTTCGCCTTCGATGCAGCGGACGAGTTTGCCTTGCGGACGATTGATCTGCGCGTGCAGCCCGCGCACCGTGCCGCGCTGCGAACGCGAATGGTTGTCCTGCACGAACTCCGCTTCGATGCCGTGTTCGCGGTACTTTTGCCGGTTGTAACTTTCCAGAAAGAACCCGCGTTCATCGCGAAAAACCTGGGGTTCGATGATGAGAACATCGGGAATTTCGGTTCGAGTGATTTTCATCGCTTGATCGTTGTAACCCGGTCGCTACCGCTCCCGGTACTGACTTTCTTGTTCGAGCATGCGCAGCAAATACTGCCCGTACTCATTTTTCTTCATTGGCGTGGCGATGCGTGCCACGTCCTCCGCCGTCATCCATCCCAGGCCGTAGGCGATTTCTTCCAAACAGGAAACCATCAAGCCCTGCCGTTCCTGCAAAGCCTGAATGAAGCTGGATGCCTGTTGCAGGGATTCGTGCGTGCCCGTGTCGAGCCAGGCAATGCCGCGCCCCAGCTTTTCAACGTGCAGTTCATTCCATTCCAGATAGGCTTTGTTGACGTCTGTGATTTCCAGTTCGCCGCGCGGCGAAGGCTTCAGATTCGCCGCCACGTCCAGCACGCGGTTGTCGTAAAAGTACAAGCCCGTTACGGCCCAATGCGAACGCGGAGCTTTGGGTTTTTCTTCCAAACTGATGGCGCGCCCGTCGCCATCGAATTCGACCACGCCGTAACGTTCCGGGTCGCGGACTTGATACGCGAACACCGTCGCGCCGTCTTTGCGCTCCGCCGCGCGGCGCAAATCGTCCGGCAAACCGTGGCCGTAAAAAATGTTGTCGCCCAGCACCAACGCCACGTTGTCCTTGCCGACAAATTCCTTGCCAATGATAAACGCCTGCGCCAATCCGTCCGGACTCGGCTGCACGGCGTACTCCAACCGGATGCCGTACTGCGATCCGTCGCCCAGCAAGCGTTGAAATTGCGATTGATCCTGCGGCGTGGTGATGATCAGAATCTCCCGAATCCCGGCGAGCATTAGCGCCGAGAGCGGGTAATAGATCATCGGTTTGTCATAAATCGGCAGCAACTGTTTGCTGACCGTCATCGTGATCGGATAAAGCCTTGTGCCGGAGCCTCCGGCGAGGATGATGCCTTTCATAACGTGTCGTTCTAAGTCACTTTCTACTTCAGTTGGGTTAAGACGGCTTGATGAGTGTTATAAGGATTGTTATTACGGCACTCACCAAGAGCCATTTTTTGAAGCTAATTGTCTGCTGGTTCGCTGAACGAACTGCTTTAATTCCCAAATATAATGAAACGAAAAATGCGAGCGCAGGTAAACTATATGCAATCCATAAAGGAACTTTGTTAGCAAGGAAAGCGGGAATGTACCAAACCGCCGCTGCCACACCGAAAAGCGCGTACTCCATCCACAATGCGTATTTCCAAAATTCGATTTTGGGTCGTGGAAGTATCCAATACGCTGCCAAATAAATAACCGAGCCAACAATCGCAATAGATACCGGAGTCGAAACGCCATATCCGTTGCGTAGAAAGGATGTCATAAAACCAAATAGGGCAGATGCTGCAAGCCACCAATGATTGTCCTTTGCATCTGGCACTGTTGTCGTCGTCTCTTGCATAACCAACTCGCTCAAGCTTTGTTATTGCCGCAAAGCCATTACATCACTTTGCCCCTATTCCCAACCGTTCGCGTTCATATTTTCCGGCCAGCACCGTCGCGCACCAGTTGCGATTCTCGAAATACCAGCGGATGGTTTTGGCCAGACCGCTTTCAAAATCGTAAGCCGGTTGCCAGCCCAGTTCGGTGCGGATTTTGGTCGCATCAATCGCGTAGCGGCGGTCGTGACCGGGACGGTCGGCGACGAAAACTTTCAATTCCTGATAACTGGCCTTGCCTTGGGCCTTCAGCGCGGGATTTTCGGCGGCGGGTAGGACTCGTTCGACTTCGGCGCAGATGCGATCCACGATTTGCAAATTGGTGCGTTCGTTGTCGCCGCCGATGTTGTATTTTTCGCCGGGGCGTCCGTGTTGCAGCGCCAACAGAATGCCCGAGCAATGGTCTTCAACGTACAGCCAGTCGCGAATATTACCGCCGTCGCCGTAAATCGGAAGCTTCTTGCCGTCCATCGCGTTGAGCAGCATCAGCGGAATCAGTTTTTCGGGAAATTGCAGCGGGCCGTAATTGTTCGAGCAATTGGTCACCACAGTCGGCAAGCCGAAGGTTTCGTGCCAGGCGCGCACCAGATGATCCGCCGAAGCTTTCGAGGCCGAATAAGGCGAGTTTGGCGCGTAAGGCGTGGTTTCGGCGAACAAGCCCGTCGCGCCCAGACTGCCGTAAACTTCGTCGGTCGAAACGTGCAGGAAACGAAACGCGCGCTGTTGTTCCTGGCTGAGTTTCGCCCCTTGCCCGGCTAAATGCTTGCGCGCAGCTTCGAGTAACACGAACGTGCCGCTGATGTTGGTTTCGATGAACGGCGACGGATCGTCAATCGAACGATCCACGTGCGATTCCGCCGCGAAGTTGACGACTCCGGTCGGCTGATGGTCGCGAAAGACGGCGGCCATCGCTTCTTTGTCGGCGATGTCGGCCTGAATGAACCGCACCCGCGCGTCTTTCAATTCCGGTTCAAGGCTCGCCAGATTCCCGGCATAAGTCAGTTTGTCCACGATCACCAACCGGGCGTCGGTCTTGGCCAGTGCGTACCGAACGAAATTCGCGCCGATGAATCCGGCTCCGCCGGTCACTATGATGGTTTGCATGAAAATCGAATTCTCCTTCGACAAGTTGGAAAATTGGGGTTGGCGCTATCAACGCCATCTTGGAATTACAGTCCAGTGAGAGGATGGGGCGCTCTGGAAAAGAGGCGATAAATTACACGGCGAAGCCGAGAAAGTACAGTCGTGAATTTTGCCTTGAACTTCCGTCCGAACTTCTTGCCGACGGGAGTCGTTATCGCGGACAATCCGTCCAAAATTTTTGAGCAAGGAATTCAGGAGGCACTATGGCGATTTGTCAGTCTTGCGGTGCGCAAAGAGCGGAGCAGGATCGTTTTTGCAGCGGTTGCGGCGCACCCAACGCAACTTCCGTCGGAGACCTGGTGGACACACGCCGTTTTAATCCCCAGGCAGGAACCCAAGCCGGTGCGGCGCAACGCGCATCAGGCGAATTAAACAACCCGTTTTACGTCCCGTCCGCCGGCGCTTATCCCGCGCCGCAACCTTCCACTACCGTCTATCAAACCGCTTCGCTGCGAAAGAGCTTTTTCCGGCAAAAGGCGCTCTGGCTGATTCTGCTGTGGATCGTCTCGCTGGTCGCAGTCTTCGGCGTCGGCATTGCCGCGCGCGCAAACTGGTCGCGGCGCAATCGGATCAACAATGAGTTTCAGGGGCGCAAGGTCTATAACAACGACGCCCAGAACGCGCTCGGTTTCCAACCCGGCAATCTGCGCGACGCGGAGTATTCGGCGGAAATCAAAGGCATGTTCGTCGAAAGCCTCGTCGGCGATGACAGTCCGGCTGCATTGGCCGGTATTCAGGCGGGCGATGTGCTGACGGAATTGAACGACCAGCCGGTTCGCAATCAAGGCGAACTCGGCAGAGTGCTGGACGATTTGAAACCGCAGGCCGAAATTCCCGCCAAGGTCTACCGCGAAGGCGAAGAAGTCGCCGTGCGCATCAAAATCGCCGACCGTGCCAATCGTCCGCCGCAGGAAAATGTACCGCTTCGAGATCAAGGTTTTTTAGGCGTCACCAACACCACGCGCCGCTGCTGCGTTTCCGGCACGCAAAAACGCGGCGTTGAAATCCAGGGCGTTCTCGAAAACGGCCCGGCGGATTTGGGCGGAATTCGCGAAGGAGATTTGATTACCGAATTCAACGGTGTGGCCGTTCGCACTCCCGGTGAATTCAACCGCCTGATTCGCGCTGCCAAACCTCGCAGCAAAGTGACCGTCACGTTCTACCGCGGCGCTGTGCTGCAAAAGATCGAATTGACGCTGGGCCATCGCACGTAACCGGCGCTACTGTCGCGCCAGAAGAAAAACGTTGGGCTGCCCTTCAATCCGTCACCACACTGTCACTGTGGCGGACAGGCGGAAGGGCAGCCCAACGTTTTTTTAACAACGCGAAAACTGATGGAAAAGAGTTTTGTCAAAAAAAATAGAACGTAAGTTGGTTTTACCTACAATCCCCCTTGCACCGACAGCCGGTCAGCCACAAAATGACCCGCCGCAAAATCTCGCTGCCGAACAAGGTCGGCAGACGACGCATCTTCAGTACTGAATTCAAAAATAATTGAACCTACATAGACGCTGGGACGGGCAAAGGAATTACTTATAGCGGTTTTCAGACGAGTGCGACCT
>CAZRXE010000966.1:0-5416 GCA_964603695.1 uncultured Heliomicrobium sp. | reverse complement strand
CATGCGCCCGGTTTGCAGATCGGTGGCGACCGCGCCGAAGGGGATGCGCGTTTTTTCAAATTCCGTCACCGGAAAGTTTTTGCGAATGTAATCTTCGGTTCGCGCGCTGTTGTAAAAGCCCATCATCGAAACAGTCGCCCGTCCCAGATCGCCCCAACTAATGGTCAGCGCCAGCTTTTCCACCTGATCCGGCGACAACCCGGCAGCATACGCGCCGCCGATCAACGAACCGACGCTGGTTCCGGCAATCAAATCTATCGGAATTTGATGCCGTTCCAGTTCCCGCAACACCCCGACGTGCGCGCACCCGCGAGCCATGCCTCCGCCGAGCGCCAAACCGACCACAGGCCGTTTTTTATCTGCTTGTGCCATCTTTCTGGGTTTCCTCCGGTGAGAATCTCTAACTGCGCGGCATTCTATCGCAAGTCGAAAAGCCTGGAACGGACTTTTGAGCGCCCAAGCCGATTCGGAAAGGCAGGTTTCTCAAACCAGGGTTTGCTTATCGCAACCGCGCGTTTATGATTCGGCCTTCTGAAACTCACTGGGCGCAGCCGGTTGAAACTTTCGCCGGCGCGAAAACAACGAATCATCCTGAAACCGAGACGATGTTATGAACACAGTGACTTTCGAAGCAGCTTCAACATTTGTTTTTCCCATGATTCTGGACGACGCACATCCGCAAACGCCTACTACGCAGTTTTGGCTGGGCATTGACGGCGGAGGAACCAATTGCCGCGCCACCATTATCGGCCCGGACGGCGAACTGCTTGGCGAAGGCCACGCCGAAGCCGCCAATTTGATCCGTGTTGGGTTGGACAATGCAGTGGCCAATGTCAAAAAAGCCGTCCATCAAGCCTGCGACCGCGCAGGCATCGAACCCGCGCAAATCACCGCCGCCTGTATCGGCCTGGCGGGTGTCTCTCAACCTCGCTATCACCGGCAAATGCTCGATGCGCTGAAAAAAGTGCTGCCGATTCCTGAAATCACTTTGGAAACAGACGCCCGCGTGGCACTGGCTGGCGCGACCGGCAATCGTCCCGGCGTGGTCATCATTGCCGGAACCGGTTCGATTGCCTGCGGCGTCAACGCGCGCGGCCATTTCGCACGCTCCGGCGGCTGGGGACCGATTATGGGCGATGAAGGCAGCGGCTCTTATATTGGCCGCCGCGCGCTGGAAGCAGTCATGATGGCCTGGGACTATCGCGGCAAACCGACCGGCATGATGGAACCAGTCCTGAAACACTTCGGCGTGTCTTCGCCGCCGGAACTGACGACGGTTATTTACGATTCTTCGCCCAAAGAAAAAGGCGAAATTCAATCACGCATCGCGCAGCTTTCGCGTGTGGCCGTCAGCGCCGCGCAGGAAGGCGACGCCGTCGCGCAAGACATACTGTCTGACGCCGCCAGGGAACTCGCCAAAACCGCCGTCGCCGTGATCGAACAATTGCGAATGGAACAGGACGCCTTCCGCGTGGCTTATGTCGGCGGCGTGTTTGAAGCCGGCGAATTGATACTGAAACCGCTGCGCGAAGAGATCCAAAAAGTCGCGCCGAACGCCGAAATCGCGCCGCCGCTGGAATCGCCCGTCATCGGCGCGGTGAAAATGGCGCAAGCCCGGCGCGCTTGAACACAACATGACCACCACTGAACAAACCAATCCGAACACTGCTGAAATTGACAAACTGCCGACGCTCGAAGCGTTGCGGATCATCAACCGCGAAGATCAAAAAGTCGCCGAAGCGGTTGAAAAGGTTTTGCCCGCCGTGGCGCGCGCCGTGGACGGCATTGTTGCGCGACTGGAACGCGGCGGGCGGCTGGTTTACACCGGCACGGGAACCAGCGGACGCCTGGGCGTGCTGGACGCCGCCGAATGCCCACCGACTTTCGGCGTCGCGCCGGATTTGGTGCAAGGCGTCATCGCGGGCGGTTACGACGCCTGTTATAAAGCCGTCGAAGCTTCCGAAGACGACCGCGAAGCCGGCGCGAAAGATTTGCAGGCGCGTGGTTTCACGCCGGATGACGTACTGGTCGGCATCGCCGCCAGCGGCCGCACGCCTTACACCATCGGCGCAATCGAATACGCGCGCGGCATCGGCGCGCTGACCATTTGCATCACCTGCAACGAAAACACCGCGCTTGCCGCCGCCGCCGAAATCCCGATTGAAGCGATTGTCGGCCCCGAAGTCATCGCCGGTTCCACGCGATTGAAATCCGGCACTGCGCAAAAACTGGTGCTGAACATGCTCTCGACAATGACGATGGTACGGCTGGGTTATGTTACCGGTAACCGGATGACCAATCTGAAAACCAGCAACCTCAAGTTGCGCCAACGCGCCACCGGTCTGGTGATGGCGGAATGCGGCCTAGACGAATCGGCAGCGAAAGCCGCGCTCGAAGCCGCCAATTGGGATTTGCGCGTCGCCATCGTGATGGTCAAAGCTTCCGTCAACCAGTCCGCAGCCGCAGCCGCGTTGCAAGACTCGAACTACAACATCGCCCGAGCAGTTACGCTTTTAATTTCGGATTGATCGGGAAAGGAACATTATGCTGCCATCATTGGTTCCGCCTCAGTGGAACAATCAGCCATTGATCCTGTATCACGGGACTGTGGAAACAGAAGTCTTCTCTATTCTGCGCGGCGTGGAACCGAGCTGCGGGCGTTTGAAAACCGATTTTGGAGCAGGCTTTTATACGACTACCCTACTGCGTCAGGCGCAAACTTGGGCGTTACGGCAAGTGCGATGGCGGAGACGCGGGAAATCAGCGGTAATCCAATTTGAGGTGAGCCGGGATGAGTTGGCCACGCTTGATTGCTTGTGGTTTTTTCGGGGCCATTTTGAAGCGGAAGACTTTTGGAGCTTTGTCTTTCATTGTCGCACCGGCGGCAAGGCGCATCTGCGAAAATCAAATCAAGGATGGTATGATCTGGTTGCCGGGCCCGCGACGGCTTCCTGGGAACAGCGATTGGTTCTGGCCGATGTTGATCAGATCAGTTTTCACACCGAACGCGCTGCGGAAGTGCTGAATCGCAGCAATCGAAAGAGGGTTTTATGAGTAGTTCAAGGGTGCAGCAAATGACCGCGCAGGCACACGCCGCGCTCGCCATCCCAGCCGACATGAAAGACGCTTACTGGGATGTGGTGGTTGAATGTCTGACTCAATTCCATCATTTTTCTGAAATGGAGGCGCGCCGACAGAGCAATGATCTGCGCGCGAAAATTGAAAATCCACCCGAGGAACCCGAGTTGAAACCGTTCTACCATGCGGATCTGACGGACTTGTTCTACAACACCGAGCCTTTTGATGTCGCCTGTAATTTGGCTGACCAGGAGCTTGATTATCTTCAATATCGCGATGCTTACTTTGCAATTTTGAGCCGCCACAACTGGTAGCCGCGCAAAATCTGCTGACCCTACCTTAAAGGAATTTCAATTCGTGACCGACAGTCTTTCTTCCTCTCAACCCAACTGGGCGATCCCCGATTACCTGGAAGTCAACAACAACCATCTACGCATCAACGGCGTAGACGCGATCACGCTTGCGGAAGAGTTCGACACGCCGTTGTTTGTCATTTCCGCGCCGCGCATTCGTCATAACATCGCGCGTTTGCTGGAAGCGCGGCAGCATCATCCGAAGCTGAAGCTGTGCTTTGCTTCAAAAGCCAACAACCTGCTGGCCGTGCTGCGTACGGTGCGCGAAGCGGGCATTGATGTCGAAGTCAATTCCGGCGGCGAACTGTTTCGCGCCTTGCGCGCGGGCTTCCGGCCCGACCAGATTGAAATGAACGGCATCTCGAAATCCGAGCAGGAAATCGCCGAAGCGATTGACGCGGGCATTTACACCATCAATCTGGACTCGCCGTTTGAATTGGAATTGGTGGAGAAGGTCGCGGCCAAATTGAACAAACGCGCCAACGTCACGGTGCGGCTGGTGGCCGGCGTCAGCACGCGCTCGCACGCCGGATTGCAAACCGCGATGTACACCTCGAAGTTCGGCATTTCGCCCTCGCAAGCCCGCGAAATGATGCTGCGCGCTCTGCAACAGCCGGAACTCATCAACCTGGCCGGCTTGCACATTCACGTCGGCTCGCAAACGCCCGACCCGGAACCTTACGCCGAAGCTTTCGCCGCGATGTGGGAGCATCTGCTGTGGCTGCACCGCGAAACCGGGCACAAGCTGCAACACATCAACATCGGCGGCGGCATCCCGGTCAATTACCTGCGCGATTGCACGCACGCCGCCGAAATCAGCGAAAAAGAACGCGCGATGCTTGGCGCGAATCTTTCGGCGGCGGAGATGATGGAAAACGCGATTGAAGTCGTCCGCGCTTCGGCACGCGAAGCCGGAGCCGAACACTTGCTGGATGAACTGGAAATCGTCATGGAGCCGGGCCGCGCCGTCATTGCCGACGCCGTGACGATTCTGACCAAAGTCCGCAACGTCAAATCTCGCCCCGAAACCGGCGAAGAATGGGCGCTGACCGATGCCGGCTATAACCTGATGCTTTCGATGGTGATGTATCACTGGTACTACCACGCGGTGAACGCTTCGCGCGCGGCGGCGGATCACTCGACACGTTACCGAATGGCCGGCCCGCTGTGCGACGGCGGCGACGTTTACTTCGATCTGCACGGCGACGGCCATTTGCCGGATTGCCGCCTGTTGCCGGAAAACATCTCGGTCGGCGAAATCATCGCCATGCTCAACACTGGCGCTTACACAATGTCGCAAATGACAGCTTATAACGGTCGCCCGTTTCCCGGCGCCGTGCTGATTGACGAAGGCGGCAAGGTCGAAGTCGTTCGCCGCCGCGATACTTACGAAGATTTGCTGATCAATGAGTTGTAGACACTTCAAAAAGGAGAACCTCAATGAAACAATTGTTTGGAAGTTTACTCGTGATGATTTTGGCCGGAGTGATTGCACAGGCTCAGGGCAGTAAGATTGAGCAAGCAGTGCTGTCGCTCGAACAGCAATGGGAAGATGCGCTCGTCAAGTCCGATACCGCCGCGTTGGAAAAGCTCTACAGCGACAAACTGGTTTACACGCACTCCAATGCGTCGGTTGATAACAAAACCAGCTACATCACCAAAATCAAATCCGGCGCAACGAAGTATGTGTCCATCAAACGCGATGACCTCAAAGTCACCGTCATCGGCGACACCGCCATTGTCACAGGGCATTGGCTGGTGCAATCCGTCAGCGGCAGCAACAAGAACAACACGGATGCGCGCTACATTCACGTTTACGTCAAGGAAAAGGCCGGCTGGAAAATGGCTGCGCACCAATCAACTTATGTCGTGAAGTGAGCGGCGGTGTTTGGCTAGAAACTCTCCGACCAGATAAAGCGAGCCGCAAACGACGATCACTCCATCAGACGGCGTTCGCTGCACGGCTTCGGTCAACGCTTCGGCAA
>CAZRXE010000965.1:0-4868 GCA_964603695.1 uncultured Heliomicrobium sp. | reverse complement strand
GCCTTCGTCACGAAACACCTGAAGGCTGCTAACGTGGTCTCAGCAGTTCGTCTTTTTCTAGCAGAGCCTGTTGATTCACCATAGCACTGGCCGTTTACAACTCACCAGGGGCAGAGCTAAATGTTTATCCCAATTTCTCGTATTCTTGCTTCGCTGCGAGCAGAATCGGCAAATCCGCATCTGAATCTTTCCACAACGTGAAGAAGTCTTGATACAACTTCCGCGCTTTCACCGTCTCGCCCTGCATTGCTGCGGCGCGTGCCAAACCCAGATGCGCAAGCGGCCACAGCATCGAAGTCACATTCCAACCACGATGGTCAATGATCTTCTGAAACTCGGCAGAGGCTTCGGCAGGCTGATTGAGTTGTAGATAGACTTGGCCACGCAACCAGGGAACCCAGAAACCACTCGCGCTTTCATACGGAACGGCTGGTTGCAAAGCCTGCAATGCCTGCGCGTAGTTACGACTCGCGATTTCGATCAGCGCCCGCGTGACCGGCAATTCTAGAGCGTTGACGCGCCAAGGCCGAAGTGATTGTTTTCCCGCTTCCTCCGCCAACGATTGCGCCTGTTTGGCCTCACCACAAAGCGCCAAAATGTTCGCGCTTTGCAACAAGGAATCCCCCTGGTTGCGAAACGATACCGGCAAACGGGTGATGTCTTCACGAACACGCCCACAGTTTCCAATGAGGGCTTCCCACTCTGCCAACCGCAGCAAGACGCCAGGGGCACGTTCCTTTTGATAACTGCCTTGCATCGCATCGAAGGTTTGATTAGACAATGCTCGCGCTTGCCGCAGTTGGCCGGAAAAGGCTGCGGCCTGGGCTTGCAAACTAAAAGCCCGAAACCCATTTCGCGTGTCTTTCAAGGTTGCCAGGTTGCGCTGCATCGCTGGCGTATCCGCAACAGCAAAAGCAATTAAGAAAAGGTTTTCATACGCACGCACCGGCTGAAGATTTCGAGCGAACGCCTCCTCGTATACTTGCCTCGCCTCCGCAAAGCGATTCAGAGAAGTGAGCGCCCCACTCAGCAATAAATAGTTGTTGGCGTAGTTTGGATGAAGCTGAATAGCCTCTTTGGCCTCTGCTAGCGCGTTTTCACATTGCCCGATTTCGAGGTAACGATAGCCCAGGTTCATGTGAGCGAAAAAATCACGTGGGTATGTTCGCTTCCATAGTTCCAGCACGGCAATCGCTTTATCTGTTTCCAGCGTATGGTTGGCGTAATAGAAATTGGTGATTAAGTACCGCTCCCGCTCGCTCACACGTTCCCGCCGCGCAAATGCCTTTTCGGCGCACTCTCGAAACTGGCTTTGGCTGGTGTTGTAGTAGCTGAGTCCCAATTTGGCATAGGCCAGAGCGAACTCCGCATCCAGTTCTAGCGCCTGGTGGTAAAACGGAATCGCTTTGAGAAACTGCCCTCGATCACGTTGTTCATTGCCCAGCGAGTAAGCTTTGAACGCCGCCAGCGATGAAGTCGTGGCCTGTTCAATCGGCGCATCGAATTTCTGAATTGAAGAGAGCGATTCTCCCAATTGCTCGCGCAGCTTCGTGGCCGCACTGTCTAGCGTCTTCAAGACCTGATCTTTGCCCTCTGCCTCCGTTTGCTGCCGCGCAATAGTTTCGCCCGTCTGCCCGTTGATGGTTTCCAACGTGATGGCGTAGTGGTGGTCGAGTTTCGCAATCGAACCGAGCAATAAGGCTTTGAGTCCCTGTCGCTGGCAAATCTCGCGTGCAATTTCTCGCGTCACCCGCTCGTCCGGCGAGCGGCTCATCAGCTTCAGCGCCTCGCGCACGCGCTCTTCCGCAAAGATATTGAGAAACGGTGATTGTTCCAATTGGACGGCCAACGCCTGCTTGAGCATGCCGTCAAAGATGTCATCGCCCGTGCGGTTGTCAAAATCCGCCAGCAACACGGTGTCTTTTTCTGTCAATATCGGCGCACGATTCAGGTAAAAGGCGACGGCAGCCACAAACACCGCTGCCGCAAGCAGCAACGCCGCTTTACGCCAATGACGGTTGATAGCCTTTCCCGGCATCGCCGCGTCGGATGTCGCTTGCCGCAACGCGCCATCGTCATTGCTCTCGGTTACGCAGCTGATCGCTGATTTGATTTGGCCGGGTTCACTTGCGCTTTCATCTCGAATCTCACGCACCACAGCCACAAAACGGTAGCCGCGCTTCGGTACGGTTTCAATCAACTTCTGCCCGTTCTCGCCATCGCCGAGCGCCTTGCGGATGAGCGAGATGTTGTAGGAAAGGTTCGCTTCTTCGACGAAAGTATCCGGCCAGACCAGCTTCAGCAGTTCGTTCTTTTCCGTCAGCCGTCCGTGTCGTTCGACCAACGCCAGCAGCAGGTCGAAGGCTTTGGGCGTGAGCGGCACACTCTCGCCGTCACGCAACAGCAGACGCTCCCCGGCGTCCAGCCGAAATAAGCCGAATTCGTATAAGTGATTGATTTTGTGGCTCATAGCTGCTCCAAGAACTCTCCAAGAACTCTCCGAGAATTATCCAAGCCATTCCTTCGAGTCTCCAAAGGATTGTGTTGCGACGCGCAGGCTAATGTCCGCCGCGAAGTGAGCCAAAAACTAAAAGCATTGTGGACGGCTCATTTTAAGGTTGGGGCGGCGAACTGAGCAATCAATTCCCGCCTCGCCTTTCACCCAAATCCCAAAAACTCGGTGACTGATTCGCTCCCGCCAACCCAATGGGCGGCACGGGAGAGGTCTGTCTTTTTCAAAGGAGCAGTCATGTTGAATCGCGCAACGACAATTTTGAGCCTGATGTTGGCGTTGACGATAAGTTCTTCGGGACAGAACCTTAAGTCCGGCAGCGTGGAAGCAAAGGCGCTGGCTTTTTTTGAACAGATCAAAGATCAAGGTTTTGATGACTACTTGAAGCGCGTCCGGCTACCGAAGGTTTCCGAGTCCCATAAGGCAGAAGTCCTCGCAAGCATTGCGAAAGGCGAAGAAGTCAGCGTGTCAGACGGAATGAACCGCAAACTCGCTGAACTTGAACCGATTCTCCAATATCACGAGCGTGATAACGGAATTGAAATCAAGGTGATCAAAGGGCGTGAAGCCTTCGTCAGAGTGCAGGGGCGCGCCGTTCTATTGATTTCAGAATCCGCTCTCAGATTGCTGCCCGTGCCGGAACTTCAAGCGGTGGTTGCTCACGAACTAGGGCACGAATACTTCTGGGTGGAATATATGGACGCCCGCCAGCAGAAAAAATACGAGACGATGCGCGAAATCGAACTGCGCTGCGATGCTGTCGCCGTGATCGCACTGATCCGACTCAGACTTGAGCCGGCAAAACTTGATTCAGCCCTAGCCAGAATCAGAATGTTTAATTCGCGATTAGCTGTCTTCACAGACCCTCTTTATCATCCCCAACCCGACGGACGTTCGCGCTTCATCCAAGTAATGAGTGATTTGGTCAGGCAAAGGAGCGAAGTCTTGGCTCAATCGGCTCGTTGAAAATACCAGGCGATCAGCCAATTTCACTTTGGGTTTCATTTCGGAACTTTGGCCCAATCGCTCAAAAACTGATTGAGCACGATGTCGGTCATCGGGTGGTTATACAGTTGATCCAGAATGTCGAATGCCGCAGTGCACACGTCGGCTCCGGCCAAAGCCGACTCCAGAACGTGCGTTGGATGGCGCATCGCCGCAGCGATGATCTGCGTATCAAAGCCGTAATTCACATTGATGGTTTTGATCTGTTCGACCAGTTCCATGCCAAAATGCCCGGCTGCATCCAGACGACCGACAAACGGGCTGACGTAAGTCGCGCCTGCTTTGGCCGCCAGCAAAGCCTGCAACGGCGAAAAGGTGACGGTGACATTGGTCTTGATGCCTTCGGCGGCCAGGACTTTGACGGCTTTCAAGCCTTCTTTGATGAGCGGGATTTTGACCACGACGTTTTTGTGCAGCTTGGCCAGCTCGCGGCCTTCGGCGACGATTTCCGGCGCGATCAACGTGACGGTTTCCAAGCTGACGGGGCCGTCCACGATGTCCAAAATCTCTGTGTAAATGTCCATCGGCTTGCGCCCGGCTTTGAACACGTGCGAAGGATTCGTCGTCACGCCGTCAATAATCCCCCAACTCCACGCTTCGCGGACTTGATTCACGTCTGCGGTATCCAGAAACAATTTCATAATCTTCCTTTTGGTTTACTGAAATTGGCGAAGTACTTTGCTTCGCCGCCGTTCAAAATCGCCGCCACATCGAGGCAAACCGTGGTCACGACGCGGCGTTGCGCTTCGTGAGTTTGCGCGCCGATGTGCGGCACCAGAATGACGTTGGTCAATTGATTGAATTCGCTTGGCGGAGCGGGTTCCTGTTTGCGAACTTCCAGCGCCGCGCCGGCAATTTGTTTTTGTTGCAGCACGCGCAGCAAGGCGTCTTCCTGCACCACGCCG
The DNA here is from genome assembly GCA_964603695.1 of uncultured Heliomicrobium sp. Lineage (GTDB taxonomy): Bacteria > Acidobacteriota > Blastocatellia > RBC074 > RBC074 > RBC074. The sequence goes on along the minus strand of CAZRXE010000965.1, from coordinate 446 downwards.
CCGCGCGCGCAGTTGATGAAATAGGCGCTCGGTTTCATCAAGGCGAATTGTTCCGCGCCGAACATGCCGCGCGTTTCGTCGTTTTCCGGCAGGTGAAGCGAGACGAAATCCGAAACGGCCAGCACTTCTTCCAAACTGCTCATCCGCGCGCGCACTTCCATCGCGCGCAGCGAATCGCCGCTCACATAAGGGTCGTAAGCCACGATTTCCATTCCCAGCGCGCGCGCTTTGGCGGCGGTCAAACTACCGATGCGTCCCAAGCCGACAATGCCGAGCGTCTTGCCCAGCAGTTCCACGCCCATGTATTTCCAACGATCCCAACCGCCCGCTTTCGTGTGCGCGTCAGCGTCGGGAATCATCCGCGCCAGACAAATCATCAAGCCAATCGCCAGTTCGGCCACGGAATTCGTGTTCTGTTCCGGCGTCCAACTGACGACGATGCCCGC
>CAZRXE010000964.1:0-1850 GCA_964603695.1 uncultured Heliomicrobium sp. | reverse complement strand
GCGATGGGCAGTTCGACGGAAAACTCCGCCTTCGGAACGGTCAGAAATCCCGTCAATACGGACTACGTTCCGGGCGGAAGTTCGGGCGGTTCGGCGGTGGCTGTGGCTGCCGGTCACGTGCCGGTTTCGCTCGGTTCGGATACGGGCGGTTCCATTCGGCAACCGGCTTCGTTTTGCGGCATTGTCGGATTGAAACCGACTTATGGCCGCGTGTCGCGATTCGGTTTGGTGGCTTTTGCGTCCTCGCTGGATCAAATCGGGCCGTTTGCCACCAACGTCCGCGACGCCGCGCGAATGCTGCAAGTCATCTCCGGTCACGACCGCCACGATTCGACTTCGGCCAATGCGGAAGTGCCGGATTACTTGAATGCCCTGACCGGCGACATCAAAGGCTTGCGCGTTGGCGTGCCGCCGGAATGTTTCGGCGAAGGGCTGGACGCCGAAGTCAAAACCGCCGTCGAAGCTGCGATCAAAAAGCTGGAAGCGCGCGGGGCGGAAGTTGTCGAAATTCATTTGCCGCACACCAAGTACGTCATCGCGGTTTATTACCTGATTGCCACGGCGGAGGCTTCGTCCAATCTGGCGCGTTTTGACGGCGTGCGCTACGGCTATCGAACCGAAGACGCGCGGACGCTTTCCGAACTGTACCGCCGCACGCGCGACGAAGGTTTCGGCGCGGAGGTCAAACGCCGGATTATGCTCGGCACGTTCGCGTTGTCGTCTGGCTATTACGACGCTTATTACGAAAAAGCCCAGCGCGTCCGCACAATGCTGGCGGGCGATTTCGCCGAAGCCTTCAAACGATGCGATGTCATCGCCACGCCCACCGCGCCCACGCCGGCGTTCAAAGTAGGCGACAAATCCGACGATCCGTTGGCGATGTATCTGGGCGACATTTACACCGTGACGCTGAACCTGGTCGGCTTGCCGGGCATCAGTGTTCCCTGCGGAAATTCGTCAACCGGATTGCCCATCGGATTGCAATTGATTGGAAATCATTTTGACGAAGCGCGCCTGCTCAATGCGGCTTATGCTCACGAGCAATAAGCCGCTCGCCACCATTGCCAACATCCTTGATGAAAAACTCAAAGTTCGTTGGTCATACCTTGACAGTTTCCTGAATCGAAGCGGATAATCCGCGCCGCTGTCGCGGCTCACCACTGTTTCAAGAGAATTCCAAAAATCAAAATAGCTTTGCTGAAGATTCTTCCGTCCGCGCCGGCATCCAGCAGCATTTTGCTGGCAGCAGCATTTTGCTGGGCACCTTGTCTCCCAAACCTATTCCGGTTTCATAAAAGGCTCGAATCCATTTTTGAATAAAACGGCGATGGCCTGTTCGGGTCACTCGTCAGGGTACCTAATCGAACAAGCTTCCATTCGGTCGCTTGTCTCTCTTGTGGAGGAAACCATGCGTTTTGAGCTTTTCATCAAGCGCACCTTTCCGGCAGTCTTGCTGACATTACTGTTGGCCGTTTTCGCATTCGGCCAGACCAGTTCCAGCTTGAGCGGAATTGTGCGAGATTCCAACGGAAGCGCCATTGCCGGTGCCAAAGTCACGGTCAGTGATCCCACCAAGAACTTGCAGATTGACACCAAAACCAGTTCTGACGGGAATTTTTCTTTTCCGACGCTCCAGGCCGGAACCTACAACGTGACGGTTGAAGCCCAAGGTTTCAAAAAAGCTATTAAGTCCGGCCTGGTGCTTGCTGTTGCCGACCGCCAGACCACCGGCATCATCACCCTGGAAGTCGGCGACATCGCCAACACGGTGGAAATCACCGCCGACGCCGCGCAACAGCTCATCAAAACCGAGAGCGGCGAGCAAAGTCAGGTGATCAGCGGCGAGCAGG
>CAZRXE010000963.1:0-2356 GCA_964603695.1 uncultured Heliomicrobium sp. | reverse complement strand
TGGCCGTTTGCCGTTGCGGCAACCGCAGTCAACGGCAACACCTCGTTCGTTTGATTCGGCGATTTCAAAACAGGATAAGAATTGGGATCAAAGCGCGTTGCCGTCAGTTTTGCAGGCGCGGCGGATTCGCTGCGAAGCTGGCCGTCATTTTGTTCGCGGTAATGAACAATTTCGCCTTGCGCCGTAACCATCACCACTTCGCCTTGCGCGGAAATTCCGATACCGGTAACGGAACGCCCGCGCATTTCCTCCAAAATTTCAATCCGCCCGTCGCGCCAACGTGCCGCGCCCGCCTCCGTGCCGATCCACAATCCGCCGCGCGTATCCAGTTTGAGCGCCATAATTCGCCGCGAAGGCAACGCAGCTTCGCCCGCCAACGCTTCCACATTCCGCCCGTCATAACGCACCAAACCATTATCCGTGCCGAACCACATCAACCCGGCAGCGTCTTCGGCAATGGCGTTGACGCGATCCGAAGGCAAACCATGAAAGAGCGTCACCGCGCCCCAACGATGCAGGTTAAGTGTGGCCAAGTCAGATTGCAGAGAGGAGGGATTCCGAACGATTGATTCCTCGACAGGAGATTGATCCGGCTGGGAGTATGCCGCAACGACGACTAGGGCGAGAAGCAGAAGAAATTGAAGCAATGGGGAGCGCGACACGAGGTATTTATGAAATCAGCCTGATCCAGTGAGCGAAGTGACCTTCAACTTCGTCACGCGTCATTTGGCTGGCGGCAATACAAAGGCAAATTTCTTCTGCCTCGATTTCCGGCACTGTTAGAACAATGCCATTCATTTCTAAAAACAGGATTGCGACGGCCCAGGCGATCCGTTTGTTTCCGTCAACGAATGCATGCGCCTGCGCAGATGGTAAGTGTAGGTTGCGGCGCACACAGCCAAATCCGCCTCTTCGTAAAAATAACGATTCACCGCAGCCGCCAGAGACGATTCCAACATTGCCTGATCGCGTAGCCCGTGCGAACCGCCATACCGCTCAATTAACCGGTAATGGAATTCGAGTACGATTTCCAATTCGGGAAACTGCATATCGGTCATTTCACCCCCTCAGCCAAACGGCGAAAGAGATTATCGTGGCGGTCCATAATTGATTCCATCATCTCCGCCACGGTTTTTTTTCCTTTCTCGTCCGTCGTTTTACTAACAGTGGCTTTGGTATTTTCAAGAGTCGGGTTTTCCTTTTCGCCGGTTACAGCCTCAGCCACCGAGCGCACAATCAACAGACGCCCAGTCAACTTGATTTCCACTTGATCGCCTACGCCGGCACCTATTTGTTGCAAAACTTCCTGGCCGAGAACCAGTTCGGCAGACTCTCCAACAGTAACAATTCGTTCCATGACTCCCTCCAAAATTGAATTTGATGCTGGGCATTTTACCTTGCCGGAAAATGAAAACAATCGCTGCACCTTCTCACGAGTTTCCTTTCTGCTCTGTCACAAACTTCTTTCGATCCTTCTCCAGCCATTTCTCCAATTCCGCGCTCGCCTTCTCCAACTCATCCTGGTTGATGAGTCCGCGCCGCAAGGCTTCAAAATACGCCCGCGTGCGAATGTTGAACGCCAGTTTGTCGTAGCTTTCATCCGGTGTGCCGGCAGCGTCGGTGACGAGCAGCTTTTCATAAAGCGTGGTCAGGCGGCTTTCCACGCCGCGCAAGCTCAGATGGCATTTGCGGGCAATGGCCCAGTTCGATAAACCCAGGGCCAGGTAATAAAGCGCCTCGGCTTCAAAATCGGTCAGCAGCGGTTGAGTGAAAGCGTCTTTGAAATTTGGGTCAATCATATCCGCGCCGTCTTCCAGCACAGCAGCGACGAAACGCAGAAAGCGGCTTTCAGGATTGTTCTTGTCAATGAAGCCATAAGCCGGCGGCGGCTGGACAGCGCGAACGATTTTGCGGATTTCGTTGATGTAAATTTCGTGCGGAAACTGCGTCCAGAAAATGATCCGCGCTTCGGAAAAGCCTTTCCAGATGGCTTTGGCCGCTTTGACACCAGATAATCCGGGCATCTGAATATCCAGCACGCAAAGCTGCGGACGTTCGGCCAGCGCCAGTTTGACGACGGTTTCACCATCGGCGGCTTCCAGAATCGGTTTGTAACCGGCGAATTCGCGTTCGAGCAGTTCGCGCAGGTAAGCGCGTTGAGCGACGTTGTCTTCGGCAATCAGAATGGACATAAGTTGACCTGAATTGAGCGTTGCGAACGCAGGCATCTTAAACGCCCAACCGCCCACCGGCCAACGTCTGCGCCACAGTTCCGGACGTGGAACTCCACAACCTCAGCCGTCGCAAAAATTCGCAATCTGTTGTAATACTCCTCCCGTAAACCCAATCCCGAAAT
>CAZRXE010000962.1:0-3327 GCA_964603695.1 uncultured Heliomicrobium sp. | reverse complement strand
ACCCCAAGCCTCGTTACGTATTCTCCGCGTTCGCTTTTTTCACGCTGAAACACGGAGAATTCATCTATGTCAACCTACTTTCCGAGTGGCAAAGGATTGGAGCAGCATCGTGACTGGCATGTTGTGGATGCCAGCGGGCTGACAGTCGGACGCCTGGCGAGTGAAGTCGCTCGCCGCCTGATGGGCAAACACAAAGCGACCTATACTCCCTTCCTCGATACAGGCGATCACGTGATCGTCATCAACGCCGCCAAAGTCATTTTCAAAGGCAACAAAACCGAAGACAAAATTTACCGGCATCACACTGGCTGGCCGGGCGGGCTGAAAGAAGTCAAAGCGAAAGACATGCTGGCTAACAAGCCGCAACGTCTGGTCGAATTGGCAATCAAGGGCATGCTGCCCAAAACCAAGCTAGGTCGCGCAATGGGCGGCAAGCTGAAGGTTTACGCCGGCGCGGAACATCCGCACGGCGCGCAGAAGCCCGCACCGCTCAATCTGTCAGCCTGAGATGTCCAACACCAACTTCCTCGTCCGTGTCCAACCCTTTCACGTAACGAAACGGCGAGCGACCAATACATTCAGGAGCGATTTCAAACGTGGCTGATATTCAGTATTACGGAACAGGCCGCCGGAAGAGTGCGACCGCGCGAGTTTACTTGCGGCCTGGAACAGGCACTTTCAAGGTCAATCACAAAGAGATTGACAATTACTTCAAAAACGAAGCGTTGCGGATGATTATCCGCCAACCGCTGCAACTGACTGACACCGGCGCGAAATTCGATGTGCTGGTGAACGTCGCTGGTGGCGGAAGCGCCGGACAAGCCGGCGCGGTGCGTCACGGCATCGCACGCGCATTGATCGAATTCAACAGCGAACTGCGCAAAAAGCTCAAAAGAGCCGGACTGCTGACGCGCGACCCGCGCGCCAAAGAACGCAAGAAGTACGGTCAAAAGGGCGCACGCAAACGCTTCCAGTTCTCGAAACGCTAATCCAAATGCGGATTGCGGATTGCGGATTGCGGATTTTCGTCAGGCATATTGTCCAGAGAAATCCGCAATCCAAAATCCGCAATCCACAATCCCATTGCCTTCCTCTTCGTTGGTTGTTTGCGGACAAAGACGGGATTTGAGGAAGGCGAGTACACAAACCAATTCACGGAGGCTTAGTTTGGCTACAGTTACGATGAAAGAATTGCTCGAAGCCGGTGTGCATTTCGGGCATCAAGTGCGCCGCTGGAATCCGAAAATGAAAGAGTACATTTTCGGCGAGCGCAACGGCATTTACATTATTGACCTGCAAAAAACGCAGCGCATGTTCAAAGAGGCCATGAAGTTCATTTCAAGCCTCGCCGGCGAGGGAACCAACAAGACGATCCTCTTCGTCGGCACGAAACGCCAGGCGCAAGACGCGATCAAGGAAGAAGCCCTGCGCTGCAATCAGTTCTACATCAATCAACGCTGGCTCGGCGGACTTCTCACCAACTTCCAGACTATTCAGAAATCCATCAAACGCTACAAAGAGATCGAAGCCATGCAGGCCGACGGCCGCATTGAGCAGTACGCGAAGAAAGAGCGTTTGGAAATTGAGCGCGAACGCCTGGCACTGGAAAAGAACCTGTCCGGCATCAAGGAAATGCGCAAACTGCCCGACGCGATTTTTGTGATTGACACGAACAAAGAAGAAATCGCCGTCAAGGAAGCCAATCGTTTGGGCATTCCGGTGGTGGCTATCGTGGATACGAATTGTTCGCCCGAAGGCGTGGATTACGTTATTCCTGGCAACGACGACGCGCTGCGCGCCGTGCGCCTGTTCTCTTCGCGCATTGCCGACGCCATCGCCGAAGGCCAGCAACTGGCTCAACAGAAAGAAGCTGAAGAAGCGGCGATTGCCGCCGAACAGGCCAAAGCCAGTGGCGTCACTGTGGACATTCAACAACGTCAGCAACGTGACCGTGGCGAACGCGGCGATCGAGGCGGACGCGGACGGGATCGAGACCGTAATCGCGGTGACCGTGGTGACCGTCGCGGCCCCGGTGGTGGCGGCGGCAGAGGTGATAACCGTGGCGGAGGCGACAATCGCGGCGACAGAGTCCCGCGTCGGGCGGCTGCGGCTGCGGCTGGTGGGCAATCACAGGCTCCTGGGCCTGCACAAGCCCCTGTTCCGGCCCCGGCGGAAACTGTAGCACCGGTTGCTCAACCACCTGTTGAAGCGCCCGCCCCAGTGGCAGTCGAAGTTCCGACAGCGCCCGTTCAGGAAACAATCGTGGCTGAAACGGCATAACCCTGAATTTCAACGAATTCTTTTTGAGTTAATCAGGACGGCGCAGCCCACTATTCGCGCGGCTGCGCCGTTTTTGCGAAAACAGATCATTATAAAAATTGAGAAGAGGTAGTTATGGCAATCACGGCAGAAATGGTTAAAAACCTGCGCGAAAAAACCGGCGCGGGAATGATGGAATGCAAAAAAGCACTGACCGAAGCCAATGGCAACGAAGAACAAGCCGTTGAAATCTTGCGCAAAGCCGGTTTGGCCAGCGCCAAAAAACGCGAAGGCCGTATCGCCGCCGAAGGAGCCGTCGGTTCCTACATTCACATGGGCGGCAAAGTCGGCGTGCTGGTCGAAGTCAACTGCGAAACGGACTTCGTCGCCCGCAGCGAAGACTTCCAGCGATTCGTCAAAGACCTGGCCATGCACATTTGCGCTTCCGAACCGCAATTCGTCAGCAAAGATGAAGTTCCGGCGAGTACCATCGAAAAAGAAAAAGAAATCGCTCGTGGCGCGGCCCTGGCCGATCCGAAAAATGCCAACAAACCCGAAAACATCATCGAAAAAATGGTGCAGGGTCGCGTGGACAAATTCCTGACCGAAGCCGTGCTGCTCGAACAGCCCTTCGTTAAGGATCAAACCATCACCGTCGGCGAACTGGTCACCAGCCTGACCGCCAAAACCGGCGAAAAATGCAGCATCCGCCGCTTCACCCGCTACAAAATGGGCGAAGGCTTGGAAAAACGCACGGACGATTTTGCCAGCGAAGTCGCGTCAATGACGAAGTAGTTTCTCAGTGGTTGGTGGCCGGCCTCACAGCCTACCACCAACCACCAACCACCAATTATCGTGTCTGATTCATCCAACACAATCAGCTACCAGCGCATTTTGCTCAAACTAAGCGGCGAAGCCCTGATGGGCGACACCGGCTACGGCATTGATCCGAAAGTCGTCCATCGCATTGCCGGAGAGGTTAAAGACGTTCATGACCTGGGCGTGGAAATCGCTCTGGTCGTCGGCGGAGGTAATATCTTTCGCGGTTTGAGCGCCAGCGCCATGGGC
>CAZRXE010000961.1:0-2397 GCA_964603695.1 uncultured Heliomicrobium sp. | reverse complement strand
AGCTGGCAGGAAGCGGTCACACTCAAAGGGCATGCGAACGTCATTACGGCCTTCGCCTTTTCACGAGATGGGCGTTATCTGGCAACCGCCGGCCGTGACCGCAATATGAAGTTATGGGAGTCTGGAACGTGGCGCTTCCTGGGCGATTTACGCGGCCACGACAGCTTGATTTGGAAGCTGGCATTTTTGGCCAACGGCAAACAGTTGTTGTCGGCAGGACTGGATGGCGTAATTAAGTTATGGGATGTCAGCACCGAACTGCAACAGTTTTCACTGCTTCCCGCAGATCGTTTCCCGTATCGCCAGGGCCCAACGGATAACACTTTTTCATTTGGCAGCGCCTTTACGCCGGACGCCAAACGCATGGCAGCAATGATTGGCAGTTATGATAAGCGAAACGCTTATCACCCAGGCCAGGAAGGCAAAATCTGGGACGCCATCACCGGACATGAGCTATTACAGCTCCGCGCCGATGGCGCGCCATATCGCGCCATGATTTTTTCTCCTGATGGACAATTGTTGGCAACTGGCGGTGACGATCATTCGGTGCGGCTGTGGAACCCAACGACAGGCGAAGAACTCAAAGTCATGCGCGGGCACAGCGACATTGTTTACGCGCTTGCATTTTCAGCAGACGGCAAATGGCTGGCGAGCGGCAGCGGTGATCAAACCGTGAAACTTTGGGAAACGGCAAGCGGGCGCGAATTGGCAACTTATCGTGGGCATAATCAGTGGATTTCCAACCTCGCCTTTACGCCCGACGGACAGCGTTTGGCGACCGGTAGCGGTGAGCGCATTGTCAAAGTTTTTGCCGTGGCAACCGGACAGGAATTGGTGAGTTTTAAACTGCCACCAGACAGTTCGTGGGTGATGGCCCTCTCGCCTGATGGCCGTTGGTTATTCGTGCCGCACGGTGATGGCAATTTGAAAGCCTACGAATTGATCACCGGGCGCGAAGTGATGAGTTTTGCCGCGCACGCCGGGGGCATTTCGACAATTGCCTTCTCACCCGACGGCAAACGGATGGCCACAGGCGGTGTGGATCGCATAGTCAAAATATGGGACTGGACGAATGCACAGGAACTGGCGCAGTTGCCCGACCCCGATGGTTGGGTGCAGCAAGTCGCGTTTTCCGCCGATGGCAAGACACTGGTCGCCATGGCCGGGCACACGCTGCTCAGGCGCTGGCGCGCAGCCAGTCCAGCGGAGGTTCAGACACAACAGTAATGACTAATCCAGCTGCTGCCCGTTCCAAGCATTCAGGTTTTTACATCGTCGGCGGCACGCTGCGTCGGGACGCCGAATGCTATGTCGAGCGGCGCGCCGATGGCCAGCTTTACGATGCCCTGAAACAAGGCCAGTTCTGCTACGTCCTGACGTCGCGGCAAATGGGCAAGTCCTGCTTGATGGTGCGCACAGCGTCGCGATTGCGCGAAGAAGGCGTTGGCGTGGCGGTGCTCGACCTGACGGCCATAGGACAAAATGTCAACGCTGAGCAATGGTACGGCGGATTGCTCAGCCAGATGGCGCAGCAGCTCAATCTGGAAGACGAGTTGATGGAGTTCTGGCAGCAGCAGATGTCGCTCGGCCCGCTGCAACGGTGGTTGCAGGCCATCCGCCACGCCGTGTTGCCGCGATGCACCGGACCGGTCGTCTTTTTCATTGACGAGATTGACGCCGTGTTGGGGCTGCCGTTTTCGACGGATGAATTCTTCGCTGGTATCCGTGAACTGTATAACTTTCGCACCGAAGACGCCGAACTGGAACGGCTGACGTTCTGCCTGCTCGGTGTTGCCTCGCCATCGGATCTGATTCGTGACACGCGTACGACGCCCTTCAACATCGGGCTGCGAATTGAACTGCGCGATTTCGCCGAAGCCGAAGCTGCCCCGCTCGCCGAAGGACTGCGCCGCAATCCGCCGCTGGCTGGCGTACTGCTAAAACGGATTCTCCACTGGACGGGCGGACATCCCTACCTGACACAGCGATTGTGCAAAGCCGTTGCCGAAGATGCGCGGGTGCTGCACTCACAAGGCGTGGATCAGTTGTGCGAAGAATTGTTCTTTGCCAAACGCGCCAGCGAGCAAGACGACAATTTACTTTTCGTCCGCGAACGGATGCTGCGCAGCGAAGTGGACACAGCGGGTCTGCTCGCGCTCTACGCCAAAATGCGATCAGGCAAACGCGCGGAAGACGACTGCATATTCTGACGCATCGTGAACACGAAAATTATTGATCGTGAACACGATTCTGATGGATCGTGAACACCGTGTCCCAGCGGTAAGCGGGCGTGACTTGCTCGATTGGCCGCCGCTGTTTCGGCAAGGCGGCGTGACGCCAGGCACCTTCCTTTCCTATCTTCTCCTCCGGCATTCAATTCTTTTTTGTGGAGGGTTC
>CAZRXE010000960.1:0-1648 GCA_964603695.1 uncultured Heliomicrobium sp. | reverse complement strand
ACGGACCGGTCGGGGAAATTTGGATGACAACTCTTCTACGAGTCTCGACTAGGCGATGGCTTTCACCGCTTCGACAATTTGTTGTTCGGAAATCAGCACAAGATTCGCCGCCGCGCCCAGCGGCACATAAGAATCTGCGGCGCGCACCGACTGCATACGGCCTTCAAAACCGCTTTCGGCCAGAGCTGCAATGACAGCTTCAGCAACGCCGCCGCCCGTAGCGCGACATTCATCCGCAACCACTACGCGTCCGCAAGCTTCGGCGTGTTGCCGCATCGCTTCCAGTGGCAGCGGATTCAGCCAGCGCAAATCCAGCACGCGGGCGTTGATGTCGCGCTCGTCTTTCAGCTTTTTGGCCGCGCGCAAACTCAGCCGTAATCCGTTGGCGTAACTGACAATCAGCACATCGTCGGCGTCCGAGTTGTAAACGCCGACTTCGCCCGGCAACAGCATGGCGCTTTCGCCATTTGGAACTGGGTAATTGCTCAGCCACAAACCATCGCCGTCTTCGTGAAGGTCTTTTTCGTGATAGAGCGCAATCGGTTCCAGGAAGACGGCCACGCGCCCGCAACTGCGCGCAGTTGCGACGAGTCCGCGTAGCATTCGCGCCGCGTCGTCGCCGCGCGAAGGCACTGCCAGCAGCAGGCCCGGAATGTCGCGCAGCGCGCCGATGGAATTGTCGTTGTGGAAATGCCCGCCGAAGCCTTTTTGATACGCCAGCCCTTGCACGCGAACGACCATCGGGTTGGCGAATTGTCCCGACGAAAAGAATTGCAGCGAACAGGCTTCGCCGCGAATCTGGTCGAGCGCGTTGTGGATGTAGGCCAGATATTGAATTTCGGGAATCGGCAGCATTCCGGCCATTGCCGCACCCTGTGCCACGCCGAGGATGGTGGTTTCGTCGAGCAAGGTGTCGAACACGCGCCCGATGCCGAATTTCTTTTGCAGTCCGGCAGTGACGTAATAGACGCCGCCTTTTTTGCCCACGTCTTCGCCGAAGGCGATGATTTCCGGGAAGCGCAGCATTTCGTCTGCCAGCGCCGCGTTGATGTGCGCGCCCATCGTGCGTTTGGTCGGCGTGGTGGTGTTTTCCGGCAAAGCGTTGTCGAAAAGTTTGGCGCGCGCTTCGGCGGAGGCTTGAACGGCAGCAGTGGCGCGAACGGCTACTTCGGCGTAAGGCGCGAGCGGCGCGACGACTTCGGCGACGGCGGTCAGCCGGGGACGGGCAATCGCTCGTTCCATCGCCTCGTCAATGCGCGTTTGAATGGCGGCGACCAGAACTTGTAATTCGGCGGGCGTAGCCGCGCCGGTTTCAATCAAGCGCCGCGCGTTGACGAGCAGCGGGTCTTTGGCTTCTTCGGCTTCGATTTCCTGCAAGCTGCGATAAGTCGTTTCGACATCGGTTCCGGCGTGTCCCCACAATCGCGTGGTGTGCAGATGCAAAAACACAGGCTGGCGCGAGCGGCGACAAGTGCTGATCGCTTCGTCAACGACATCGAAAATCTCGTCCATCGTGCCTTTTGCTTCAAAGTATTTCAGGTGTGGCTGATTGCTGAATGAATCGTGAATCCAGTTGGCGGGCGTGGAAACGGAAATGCCTATGCCGTTGTCTTCGCACAGAAACAGAATCGGAGCCGCGCCGCCCCGG
>CAZRXE010000959.1:0-5583 GCA_964603695.1 uncultured Heliomicrobium sp. | reverse complement strand
CTGCCCTCACCGCCACACACAAAGTCAAAACGTGTTGGAAAGAAATCGAATTGGAACCAGCAAAGCCAATCAGCCAATCTGTTGTTAGTCTTTTTTTTGGTAGGAAAGCGGCTAAGGTTTTACTGCGCAAAGAAATATCTGGCAAGTATTGGAACGTTACAAAACGTTTGCTAACATCCACCGGCAAACGTTTTCTCAAGACCAAACGCAATTCTATCCAAAGGACTTATGGACGAGACAGTGATCGAAACCAATCAGTCTGCCAGCGCAGAGTTAAAACGCGCCGCACTCGACTCCGTCTTACACAGCAACACGTTTGCCCGCGCTGATCAGTTGAAAAGTTTCCTTAAGTACGTTTCCGAAATGGAACTTGCTGGACGTGGCCACGAATTGACGGAATATTTGATCGGCGTAGAAGCGCTGGGCAGGCCGATCAACTACTCTCCAAGCGACGACTCGGCAGTCAGAAACCGAGCCTTTGCGCTGCGAAAAAAGCTTCAGGAATATTACGAACACGAACAGCCGGACGCAGTGCTGCGCATTGAAATGACCAAAGGTTCTTACTGCCCGCATTTTGTCGAAAACGCTTTTGAACAAAAATCGGACGGAAACGGAATTCCGGTTTCACAAATCACTTTTTCGGCTCCTGCGGTTCCGCCGTCCCCGGAGCCTATGCCTCCGCTTGAACTCGCTCCAGGTCAGAAGAAAAAGAAGCTCCAGCAGAGTTTTGCGGGCGGGGTGATTTTCGCCTTACTTGCATGTGGCTTGCTTTACTTGTTGCTGGGAACCAAACAAACCTCAAAATTCGGGGAACACACCATCGTCCCGATTCTGACCGAAGTCTGGGGGCCGATTCTCAATTCGGGCGCGGACGTGCTGGTTTGCGTAGCGAATCAGCCCAGTTTGTCTGTGCATCCGAAAGAGGTTGCCGCGCCGCCTTCGGCAACTGCCGCGCCGCCGTTTCAGGATCCAGGCGGACGTCCCATGCCGCGAGAGTTGTACGATTGGTACAAAACCAAATACCAAATCGCGCCGAGTCAGGAGCTTTCTCTGACGCTGACCACCAACGCCACTTATTGGGGCGACGCACTGGCCGCCATGACGGCATTGAAAACGATGTTTGCCGCCGCCGCCGCACCGCAGCTTTTCCCGGAAAAAGTCATCAGCATGCCGATGTTGCGGCGACGCAACGTGGTGCTGTTCGGAGCGCCGGAATACAGTCCCGCCATTGCGCACTTTCTGGAAAAATGCCCATTGACGGTCAATTACCTGGACGCTGTCTTCAGCGCAGAACCGGGAAAACCGCCGGCGCGGCTTTACGCCGCCAAACGCGATTCGCAAACTCGTCCGCTGCTGACTTACGGACTAATTACAGTGCTGCCCAGCGAAAGCTCTTCTCCGCAGCAACATCGCACGGTGATTTTTTCCGGCGTCAATTCCGCCGGCGCACAAGCGGCGGCTGAGTTTTTCACTTCGCCGGAACACTTGGCTGAGTTGAAAAAACAGATGAACAAGGACGGCTACAACAGCTTTCCGCCGGCGTATCAAGTGGTCATCAGGTCGGAAACGGACGATAACAGCCTGCTCAGCTTCCATTACGAGACCTATCGAATCGTCTCCGCCAACGCCCGCTAAACGTAAATTCGCGGCACGCGCGCTGAAATGCTTGTCAAAATTTCATAAGAGATAGTGCCGATTTCCGCCGCCAAATCTTCCGCAGAAATTCGCAAATCTTGTTGCTTGCCGAGCAAAACCACTTCATCGCCCAGTTCGACGCCCGGAACGTCCGTCACATCAAGGATCGTTAAATCCATGCTGACGCGCCCGACAACCGGCGCGAATCGCCCGCGCAGAATCACCCGCCCATTATTAGAATGCGCGCGATGAAATCCATCGGCATAGCCAATCGGCAAGGTCGCAATCCGGCTTTCGCGCGCGGTCGTGAACGTGCAGCCGTATCCCAGCGAAGCTCCCGCCGGAACGTTTTTCAGCAACACGATGCGCGATTTCAATGACAACACAGGTTCAAGCGGCAAAGGCTCCAAACGCGGCGAAAGCACATCGCGCACCAAGCCGTACATCGCTGCGCCCGCCCGCGCCAAATTGCCGTGCGCTTGCGGGAAGGCGTGCAATCCCGCGCTGTTCGCCAAATGAAACCAAGTCGGCGCAAATCCCAATTCGCGCAAAATCGCAACCGCTTCTTCAAACCGCCGAATTTGGGCATCGGTGTAATCCGGCGTCAGCCCGTCCGCGTCGGCAAAATGCGTCATCACGCCGTCCAGCCGAAGGTATTCAAACCGCTGCAACGCCCGCGCGAATTCCGCAACGTCGCCCAACTGCACGCCGAGCCGCCCCATTCCTGTGTCAACTTTCAGATGGAAATTGACGATTCGCCCAGCCTCTTTTGCGCGCGTATCCAACTCTTCGGCCAAATCCATCCGAAACAGCGCCGGCGTCAAATTGTGCTCAAGAATCAATTCGCCTTGCGTACGCCAAAATCCGCCAAGGCAAAACACCGGCTGCGCGATGCCTGTCTGCCGCAATTCGACGCCTTCTTCGACCAATGCCACGCCGAACCAATCCACGCCCGCCTTCGCCAATGCTCGCGCGCACTCCGCCGCGCCGTGACCGTAAGCATTGGCCTTGACCACTGCCATCAACGGCGTGCCCGCCGGAGTCAGACATGATTTGAGCGTGCGGTAATTTTCCGTCAGCGCGGTTAAAGAAACTTCCGCCCAGGTCGGGCGATGATTCACGAGTTGCGACATGGGAACTACATGGATTCTTTCGATAGATCGTGGAAGCGCGTGAGTGCCTTGCGAAAGACGAGTTCGACGCTGCCAATCGGCCCGTTACGCTGTTTGCCGATGATGATCTCAGCGATGTTCTGTTTTTCGGTTTCCGGTTTGTAGACTTCTTCGCGGTAAATGAACATCACGACGTCAGCGTCCTGCTCGATCGAACCGCTCTCTCTCAAATCCGAGAGTTGCGGTTTATGATCGGTTCGGGTTTCCGTTGCGCGCGAAAGCTGCGAAAGCGCGATCAGCGGGACGTTTAACTCTTTAGCCAGAATCTTCAGTTCGCGCGAAATCTGCGAAACTTCCTGTTGACGGGATTCCGAACGGCCTTTGCCGCTCATCAACTGCAAGTAATCAATAATCAGCAGGTCGAGCCGCTTTTGCTCGTTTTTCAACCGGCGGGCTTTGGCGCGAACTTCCAGCGCGGTGATGCCAGGCGTATCGTCCAGAAAGATGTCCACCTGCGAAAGTTCGCCGACCGCCAATGCCAATCGCCGCCAGTCTTCCTTGTTGAGCATACCGCTGCGCAAACGATGCGCATCCACCTGCGCCTGCGAACACATCAAACGCTGGACGAGCTGTTCCTTGCTCATTTCCAACGAGAAGACTCCAACCACGGCTTTTTCGCGATCTTCGTGAACACGCCCGGAAGAGTCCTGGCCGAGAGCGGCGTTCTGAGCGATATTCAAACTGAAAGCAGTGTTATGAACACAGACATCATTGGCGACGAAGTTGTGCGTTTCGGGGATTGTCAGGTCATAAACTTGTCGTTCGCCCTGATATTCGATGGAAACAATTTCATCCCAGTACACATCGCTTTGCGCCAAATCAGCCAAATGATCGTCGTTCAACGCTTGAGCCAACTTCAACAATCGCGTTCGGCTGAGCGAACGTTTGCCGACGTGAATATTGGTGTCGGATTTCAACCCGGCTCGACGAGCCGGCGATGCCCACGATTCTTCACCCTTGCTCAGTTCAACATCGCCCCACACTTCGACTGGAATCAGGTCGCGGTTGCTGCGCGTGGTTTCCGACGAAAAAAGTTTCAATGCCTGAGCCAGTTTTTCTTCTTTGCCGAAAATGCCTATGTGTTCGGCAAACGCGCGAATCGCATCGCCGTGCGTAATGTCCAATTGCCAGGATTCGCGGCGTGCATTCGCGTACTTGACCAATCTTTTTCTCAGCTTGGCAATGATGCCGAAGCGTAGCAACAAATGCTGAACTTGACGGGCAAGACGTTCACTAACTGTGGCGTAGCCAATAGACGGATTCTGCTCTTTCGTAATTGCCACCCAGCCGTCGGTCGCAAACAGGCGATTGAGGAAAAGCGCGAGTTGCGGCAACTCCAAACAAAACACTACTGCAGGGATAAATTTTTCGTGAGAATTGCAGCCTCGCAGTTTCAGTTCTTCAAGCCAAACCGTGAGCGAATTACGACTGTGACTTCTAAGCCCTGAAATACCGTTTGGCGCAAGTTCGCTGGGAGGAACTTGCAAATCTTCGCATAGGCGCGCGAAAACAGATTCGCTGGGAACACACTCTCCTTGCCGCCAGAAAAAAATCAGGTATGGAGCTACGCCCTTCCGATTAGCTAAGGACATTGCTTTGCCGGTCTGAATCAATGAC
The DNA here is from genome assembly GCA_964603695.1 of uncultured Heliomicrobium sp. GTDB lineage: Bacteria > Acidobacteriota > Blastocatellia > RBC074 > RBC074 > RBC074. Next base: position 1,159 of record CAZRXE010000959.1, on the reverse strand, counting down.
GCTAGCTGAGCTGCAAAAACTTCTCTTTGGGTTTTAACAACGTCTCCATCAGCCGCAACGTAAAAGGCCGAGGTGCGTTTGCCGTCTTCAACGTGACGTATTCTTAGGCCGGGAAATGCCTTCAGACTCTCGGCAAAGTCCTGCCGCAAGCGCGGATCGGTATTAACGAAAGAAGAGTTAACGTTGGTCAGATTTCCATCACCAATCAAGTACGCCAACACTTTGATTCGGCCTTCGGGCAATCGCGCCGAGCCAAAAACGGGCAAGCGCCGAGGCACTGCAATCCGGTCTCCGACTTTCAATTCCGCCAGCCGTCGCCAACCGTCAATCGTCAAAAACGGATGCGGCAAAGTGGAATCCACCTGGCGCCCCAGCTTGGTTGTGACTCGATAAACCGGCTTGACGCCGTCGTCAACGAAGGCGCTGGGGTTCGTGAGTTTGAATTTGAAATCATCGCCGAGCGTCAGTAACTCAGCCTGACGGCGACGATAAATGTCCTCCATCGTTGTGACTTCGCCATTGGCCAGCAGGATTTCCGTGTCCGCCGCCAGGCATTTGCCCATCGAAGGTCTTGCCGCGACGATGATGAGGTCGCCGCGTTGCAAGCCGGAGGTCATGTAATCCAGATCGGTAAAGCCTGTGGCGATACCTGTGACCAATTGCTGACGGGCGGCGACTTCTTCGATGACGTGGAGTTGGTGTTCGGCGACTTCGGCGATGTGCGTGAAGCCTTGTTTGATGCGGTCTTCGGCGATGGACAGGATCAGGCGTTCGGCGCGATCCAGAACTTGTTCCGGTTCGTCTTCGTCGTCGAAGGCGGTCTGCATGATCTGGTTGGACGCGCCGATCAGTTTGCGCAGCAGCGATTTGCCTTTGACGATGCGGGTGTAGCTTTCGATGTTGGAAAAGCGCGGCACGCCGTCAAAGAGCGAAGCGATATACGCCGGGCCGCCGACTTGATCCAGTTCCGCCGCGCGCCGCAATTCTTCCTGTAGGGTCAGCGGGTCAATTGCCTGCCCTTGCTCGTAAAGCTTGACCATCTTCTCGAAGATGCGGCGATGCGAAGGCAGAAAGAAATCGTCCGGTTTGAGAATTTCGACGGCCTGATTGACCGTCAGGTTATCGAGCAGGATGACGCCTAAGATCATGCGCTCGGCTT
>CAZRXE010000958.1:0-5334 GCA_964603695.1 uncultured Heliomicrobium sp. | reverse complement strand
GGGCGTATTTCAGCGGTCATCATTTTCCTGGGTTTCAACCTGACATTCTTCCCGCAATTCATCGTCGGTTATCTGGGAATGCCGCGTCGTTATCACGCTTACGTCCCGGAATTTCAGGTCTGGCACATTTTGTCGAGCGCGGGCGCTTCGATTCTGGCGCTGGGATTCCTGATGCCGGTCGCTTACCTGCTCTGGTCGCTGAAGTATGGTGAAAAGGTCGGCGACAATCCGTGGATGGCAGCCGGTTTGGAGTGGGAAACTTCCTCGCCGCCGCCGACGGAAAACTTCACCTATCAACCGATCATTGACCACGACGCCTACGAATTCGAGCACGTCAAGGAAATTAAGGAAGCAGCGGCAAAAGAAGCTTCTTTGCGGACGGCTTAAAGTTGCCGGTTTTCAGTTTTCGGTTTTCGGCCCGGTGCTGAACTGAAAACTGAAAACTGAAAACTGAAAACTCACAGGAGAACTATCTTGTCAGAACACGCAGCACATCATCCCGGACTGGCGCATCATTTCGTCAGCATGGAGCAGCAAAAAGAAGCCGGAACCATCGGCATGTGGCTTTTTCTGCTGACCGAAATCATGTTTTTCGGCGGATTGTTTTTGGCCTACACGATTTACCGCGCCAAATATCCTTCCGGCTTCACTCAGGGCAGCCATTTGCTGAGCGTGCCGCTTGGCGGTTTGAACACCGTGGTGCTGATCGTCAGCAGTTTGACGATGGCGATGGCGGTCTATTACTCGCAGTTCGGCGACCGCAAAAAGCTGATCGGGTTCCTGGTCGTAACCATGATTCTGGGAACGGTCTTCCTGGTCGTCAAATATTTCGAGTACACGGAAAAATTCCATCACCATCTGTTTCCGGCGATGGGCTTTTATGATCCGTCATCTGACCATCCGCCCACGCAGTACCATCAACCGGTGCGTGTGTTTTTGTGGATTTACTTTCTGATGACCGGCCTGCACGCCCTGCACATGATTATCGGCATCGGATTGTTGCTGGTGCTGATCTATATGGCGCAAAAAGGCAAATTCACGAAGTACTACAATTCGCCAATCGAAATTTTCGGACTGTACTGGCACTTCGTGGACATCGTCTGGATTTTCCTGTTCCCGCTGCTTTATTTGACCGGCTATCACGTTGGCGGAGGACACTAGAACAAAATCGAAAAGGGTTCTGAAAAACTTATGGCGGAACATACTTCTGAACATCATATCGTCCCATTGAAATACTATTTCGGCGTGTTTGGCTTGTTGATGGTCTTCACGGGGTTGACGGTTTTCGTCGCCAAGTTCGATCTGGAAAGTGTCTGGGGACCGCTTAACATCATCGTCGCGCTGACCATCGCCATCATCAAAGCTACGGCAGTGGTGCTGATTTTCATGCACGTCAAATGGAGTTCCAAGCTGACGCAGGTCATCATCATCGCCGGGTTATTCTGGTTGGCGATTCTGTTGATTATGACGATGGCGGATTATCTGGTTCGAGGCGGCTGGGGATTTCCGGCGGTTAAGTAATCACCATTTTGACTGAAAAAAACAGCCGTCAGTGGCGGGGAAACCGCGCCGCTGACGGCGATTTCTTTTTATTCCTCGGCAAGTTTCATAAGTGCTGAAAAGTGCATAACAGTCTTTCTCATTTTCCATAGATCAATTGGAATTTTTCATTTGTCATTGATTGCCGGTAAATGGCCGAACTGATTGGTCAATGGCCAATTTCAAATTTCATATGACAAATGGAAAATAAGCAGCGAACTATTATCCGGAAAATGAAACTTGCCTATTCCTCCAGGCTTTTCCATTCGCCAGACTGAATGAATCCCGCCCAGAAATACGGATGACTGTAATCGCCAGCAGTGCCGCGCGTCAGGCGGCGCAGGAAGCCTAGTTGCACCTGACGCAGGGCTTCGGTGCGGCCTTCGCCACGTTGCAGGCGTTTGTAGTATTCGATCATCAAACTGCGAGTAGCCTGGTCTGAAACCGACCACAAACTCATCACCTGCGATTCCGAACCGGCCAGCACCAGCGCGCGACGCAAACCGTAAACGCCTTCGCCGTCTTTCACATCGCCTATGCCGGTCTGACAGGCCGACAGCACGACCATTTTGGTTCCCCACAGATTCAAGTCCGAAGCTTCGAGCGCGGTCAGAATGCCGTCTTCGGCGTTGGCGGCGCTGGTTTTGGATTGGTTGGCGCCGGCCAGCGCCAGCCCCGAACGTAGCAATGGGTTTTCGACCGGTTTGGCGGCGGCGGCCTGACCGGAACCACGTTTGTCACCGCCGGGCGTGGGCGGGTCTTCCAAAAAGAAACCGTGCGTGGCCACGTGCAACACGCCGGGACTATTGGCTTGTTTGATGACGGCTTCGGTCGCCTGATCCTGCGTCAGAACAGTGGCGTCGGCCAACAGCGATTTCAGCGCCTGAGCTTCGCCAGCCGTGCCGGGCAGGGCGGGGAAGTAAGCTTGCGTAATCACAGTCACTTTGCCGTCCGCCGTTTGCGAACCGGATTTGTAGCGCAGGACGCGCTCGGTCGCTTTTTCGTCTTTTTGGGTCTCGCCGAAATCGGGATTGGCCACGATCAAAGCGGTTTGTTTACGCGGCTGTTTGACTTGCAAACGCAGCAGGTCGCGTCCGCTGGTCAGGTAGCTGAAGCTGTAACGTTCAACCAAAAAGCGGTTGTTTTGATCCACCAGCGCGCCGAAAGGAACCAGATTCAGATTGCCGTCCGGCGCAAGCAGCACGCGGCGCGTCGTGCCCAGCAATGGGCGAATGGGTTGCATCACCAGCCGGTCAACTTTGCGCGCCTGTTGTTTGTAATCGCGGCGTTTGCGGTCACGCAGCGCTTTGCGCAAATTGTCTATGGCGTCGTCTATGGTTTGTTTCGATCCCAGTTCCACCCACTGCGGTTCGCCCGTGCGGCGGACGACGTAAGCGACGTAACGCGCCGCTTCCAGCTCGTCTTCAGGGCCGGTGTTGCGTGCGTTGTAGGGGCGATAAGCGGCAAATTCGATCAAGGCCGCGCGTGCCGGAATCGCCGCTTGCACGCTGCTGAGCGTGACAGGTTGCGATTGCGCGCGAAATTCGGCGCTGCGGCGGCTGATCTGATCTTCCAGCTTGTCGCGCTGATCTTCCAGCGTTCTGATTTGGGCTTGGTGTTCGGCGGGCGTCACGCGTTGCGGGCCGGTCAAAACCAGCCGTGCCAGTTGTGCGCGGGTTGTTTTCAATTGATCGAGCAGCTTTTGATCTTCCGGCGTAGCGCGGCGACGCAAACCGGCAATGCTGTCGGTCATCGCATCCAGCGCGCGGCCTTTGCGTTGCAGGATGGTGGTCAGTGACAACCGCCGGGCGTCGGCATTGGCTGGCGCAAATTTCACGTGCAGCGAAATGGCCTGATTTGTTTCGCGAGTCAGAGTGGACAGATACGCCAGCTTGGAGCTTTCCGATCCGGCGGCCAGATTCAATGCTATGTTTCGTTCACTAACTGCGGTCGCCCGCGTTTCCGAAACAATCGCCTGCTGAGGTTTACTTTGCGCCAGTGAATCACGAACCATTTCCACCAGAATCAAAGGAATATTTGGATGTTCCGCTCCCAGTGTTTTTTCACGAATCGCCAGCGCCTGTTGATGCATTGATTCGGCTTTGGCGTAATCGCCCTGTGTCGCATAAAGCGACGCCAGATTGGTGAGTGATTCCGCCACGTCAGGATGTTCCGGCCCATTCAGCCTTTGACGGGCCGCCAACGCGCGCTGATGCATTGGTTCGGCGCGTGCGAAATCTTTTTTATAAACATAAATGCCGCCCAGACTGTTGAGCGTATCCGCTACTTGCGGTGTTTCCTGCCCGGGGCCTTTGTCCACGATTTTCAACGCACGTTGGTAATAACGTTCCGCCTGATCGTAATCGGAGGCCTCGCCTTGCAGGACGGCATTGCCGGACAAGTTTGCCAGACTGATCAGCGTATTGACCAAAGTTGGATGTTCCATTCCCAGCGCCCGTTCTCTGATTTCCAAAACCCGTTTGAGCATTCGCTCCGCTTTGGCGCGTTCTCCTTTCCGTCCGTAAAGCGACCCCAGATTGTTCATTACTCCGGCCAGATTCAGATGGTTTGGGCCAATCGTTCTTTCCCAGATTTCCTGCGCGCGCAGCCACAGGGATTCCGCTTGAGGAAGCTCGCCTTTAAAAAAATAAAGGCTGCCGGTTTCAAAATAGATTGAGCCGAGATCGGCTTGGTCGGGCGGTATGGTTTTATCGGCCATGGCTTTGGCGCGCAAAAACAAAGTTTCGGCCTGGGGCAAATCTCGTTTGTTGCGTTGAACGGTGGCCAGCAGATTCAAGGCCAGCGCGACTTCCGCGTGTTCCTGACCGAAAGCCTGTTGGCGCATCGCCAGCACTCGTTCGGCGGCAGCAATGGCTTCCGCGTGTTTACCGGCGCGTGAAAGTGCCAACGCTTCGTCATTGAGTTTGCGCGAATCCTGCAAGGTGCGCTCTTGCGCGGTGGCGGCGCGCGGCGCGGTCAGTCGTATGCTGTATTGTCCCGCCGCCGCGTCTTTCAGCGATGAAGTCACCGTCAATTGATAATTTCCCGCTGCGTCCACAACTTGCGTGACCAATTCGCGGCCTTGTGCGCGGCTATCGGCGTCGAATTGCGCGATGCGATTGCCGTCGGGGCCGGCCAACGTCACGGCCACGTCAATGCCGCGCTGCCCGACAGTAACTTCCAGATATTGGCCCGGGCCGAGTGCCACTTGGTAAGCCTGCGTCTGACCGCCGGTGAGTTGGCGTTCGACGGTTTGTTCCGGCGTCAATGTTTGCGGTGTTTGGTTTTGCGCTTGCGTTACGCCTGACGCAAAGGCCAACAGCGCGAACGACAACGCGCAGGTCTTGAAGTCGAAAGAGGAAAAAAAGCGAAGGCTTTGGGGAAACATTTCAGGCTCCTGATTTTGGATGCGCGCGGCAGATTTTGCTGCCTGCAAAAGTTTGATGAACACCAGCGTAGAGCGAATTTCCCATTCGCTCTACGCCCAATTTCCCGCTGTTACAAAGGGAACGGCAATGTAATTGCTGCTCATGGGCAAGTCAACGCCGCTTTTCATCGTGTTCGGAAAAAAGAATTTTTCCACGTGGAAGGAAACTCTTACCTCTTGAAGTCGCCGCCGAAAATGAAAAGGGCAGGAACAACACAGCGATTGTGTTGTGTTGTTCCTGCCGCGAATCATCCTTATCAGCCTGATTTTATTGTTTAGGGCGCGAAGTAACCCGACGCATCCAGGATCAATTCCGTCGTGAATTGCGTCAGCACCTTGAACGTCCCGTCAATCGGACTCAGCCCGAC
>CAZRXE010000957.1:0-8824 GCA_964603695.1 uncultured Heliomicrobium sp. | reverse complement strand
ACGCTGCAAGTGCTGCCCAACGGCAACATCATCATCGGCAACACCCACGCCGGCCCGGAAAATCCGCAATTGATCGAAGTCACGCGCGACAAAAAAGTCGTCTGGACTTTCAAGGACTTCACGAACTTCGGCAACAACCTGGTGGCCGCGCAGGTCGTCGGCGTGAAGGGAAAAGTCATTCGGTAAGCCTCAACGTTTTACCAGATTCTACTTTCCATATTCCATTTTCAATTTTTTATTTGTCATTGTGGTGGCGGCGACTTCGGCAATAACAAATGAAAAATCGAAAATGGAATATGGAAAATGAAAGGTTCGAGCAGGAGGGCAGGGATGAGCATTCGTAAGTATGCAAAACTAATTTGTCTGGCGGGCGCGCTCACGCTGCTTGCTGTTTCCGTCCGGCTGCCGCGGGCAACAGCGCAAAATCAGGCGCAAAACCTTTCACAACAGGCTTACGCCGTGTTGAAGAAAAACTGCCTGGGCTGTCACGGCGCGGCCAAGACTTCGGGGCTGGATTTGCGCACGGCGGAAGGCACATTGGCGGGCGGCGAAAACGGCCCGGTGCTGGTGGCCGGAGACGCCGAAGCAAGCAAACTGCTCAAACTGGTTTCGCACGAAATGAAGCCGGAAATGCCGCCGGGCAAAAAACTCGCCGAAGCAGAGCTTGAAACATTGCGCCGCTGGATCGAAGCGGGCGCGTCGTTTGATGGATTTGAAAAGGCCGCCGCTGCACCCGACAAAGCGAAAGCCGACCTGGCCAAATTGGAAGAGCGGCCCATCACGCCGGAAGAGCGCGCTTACTGGGCCTTTCAACCACCGAAGCGCACAACGCCGCCCCGCACTGCGCAAGCCGCCTGGAACCGGAATCCGATTGACGCTTTTTTGCTGGCCGCGATGAAAGCCAAAGGCGCGAAGCCTTCGCCGCGCGCGGATCGGCGGACGCTGATTCGCCGCGCGTACCTGGATTTGACGGGCTTGCCGCCGAGTCCTGAAGAAGTTGAAGCCTTTGTGAACGACAAAACGCCCGACGCCTGGGAACGATTGGTGGACAAACTGCTGGCCAGTCCGCATTACGGCGAACGCTGGGCGCGGCATTGGCTCGATCTGGTGCGCTTTGCCGATTCGGGCGGATTTGAATTCGACGTGGATCGCCCGGACGCCTGGCGCTACCGCGATTACGTGGTCAGAGCGTTCAACGACGACAAGCCTTACGATCAGTTCGTCAAAGAGCAATTGGCGGGCGATGAAATCGCTCCTGATTCTCGAGACGCGATGATCGCCACGGGCTTTTTGCGCTTGGGGCCGGAAGGCGGCGGCGGCGGCGAACGCGGGCGGCAGGATTCGCTGGACGACATCATCAGCACCAGCACGTTGACCTTCATGGGAATGACCGTGGCTTGCGCGCGCTGCCACGATCACAAGTTCGACCCGATTCCGCAAAAAGATTATTACCGCATTCAGGCAGTCTTTTTTTCGACCAAGCCGGTCAGCCATCCGCTGGTTGCGCCCGAAGTCGTCGCCGCGCACAAAGCTGAAACCGAACGCATCGAAAAGCTGCAACGCCCGATTCGCAAAGCCAAAACCGAACTCGAAGCGCCGTATCTGAAAATCCTGGTGGACGAAGCCGTCAGCCGTTTGCCCGAATACATGCAGATTGCCTGGAACACGCCTGCCGAAAAACGCACGGCGGGCCAAAAGCTCAACGTCCAGCAAATTCGCAAAACGCTGGAAGACGACACGCTTTCGCAAAAGCTGACCGAGAAAGACATCGTTGCGCGAATGTCCGCCGAAGATAAAGCCAAACACAGTGATTTGAAGGCAAAGCTTCGCGAACTCGACAAACAGAAACCGAAGCCTTACCCGACAACGCGCGCCATCGGCGAAGCGGGCGTGACGGCGCAACCGTCTTACTTTTTGCATCGCGGCAGCGTGGACACCAAAGGTTCGTTGATGACGCCCGGTGTGCTGTCCGTGGCTTGCGACAGCGAATACCAATTCCCGACGCCGCCCGCCGATGCGAAATCCAGTTACCGGCGGCGCGGTTTTGCCGAATGGCTGGTTGCGCCGGGCAATCCGCTCACCACGCGCGTGATGGTCAATCGGATGTGGCAACATCATTTCGGCGAAGGCATCGTCCGCACGCCCAGCAACTTCGGCAAAATGGGCGAAGCGCCTTCGCATCCCGAATTGCTGGACTGGTTGGCGACGGAGTTTGTCGGCAGAGGTTGGAGCATCAAACAAATGCACCGGCTGATGATGACTTCGCAGGCGTATCAAATGGCCGGCGACGACATTGCGGCGAATGTGGCCATTGACCCGGAAAACCGTTTGTTCTGGCGCATGCCGCGCCTGCGATTGGAAGCGGAAATTATCCGCGATGCGATTTTGGCCGTGGCGGGGAACTTAGATCTTACGTTGGGCGGCCCGGCGATTTATCCCTACATTGATCCGAAGCTGTTTCAATCCAGCACCAAACGCACCTGGCCCGGCAAATCGGATGATGATCCGGCGACGTGGCGGCGCAGCTTGTACGTCTATTCCAAACGCAGCATCCGTTACCCGCTGTTTGAAACCTTCGATCAGCCGAACCTGATTAACTCCTGCGAACGCCGCAACCGTTCGACCATCGCGCCGCAAGCATTGCTGTTGATGAACAACAGCTTCGTCATCTTTGAATCACAAAAGTTCGCCGAACGCTTGCGTAAAGAAGCGGGCGAAGACGTGCGCGCGCAAATCGAACGCGCATTCCGGCTGGCGCTAGGCCGTGCGCCGTCAGAATTTGAATCGGCAAAATCTGCGGAATTTGTTCGCGGAGGTTCTAACGGCTTGGCTGAACTTTGTCAGGCGATGTTTAACTTGAACGAATTTGTGTACCGGCAATAGGTTCAGCGTGTTGGCTGCGTTTGTTTCTGCTGGGTTAAAACGACTTGGCGCAGATCTTCAAAGCGTTTCTCCATTTGCGTGAACTGTCCATTGAGATTTTTTTCGGTTTGTTCAATTTGTTTCTGGAGCGACTCGCGAGTCTGCCGGTTTTCTTCGCGGAGTGAACCGGAAACCCACGCCAGTGTCCCGAACAGCGTACCGGCCATGACAAGAGTGAAGCTGATAAATTGCCAGATAGTGAGCCGGTTGCTTTGTGCAACTTGACCTTTCAGGTTGTGTACTTCCTTTTCTAGTTCACTGACTCTGGCGCTGAGCAGCAGTTCATTGTTTTGCATTGTGATTTCTCCTTACGGCTGCGGATTTTAACATCGGCTTGGATTTTTTATGAATCAACAATTCTTTTCCCGAAGAGAGCTTTTGCAAAAACTTGGCGGCGGCCTAGCGGGCGTGGCGTTTGCTGACTTACTCAATCGCAATGGCCTTTTGGCGCAATCGAAATCGCCACTCGCTCCCAAGCCACAGCATTTCCCGACCAAAGCCAAATCCGTCATTTCCATCTTTTGTTACGGCGGCGTCAGTCAGGTGGACACCTTCGACCCGAAACCGGCGCTGCTGAAATATCAGGGCGAAACGATGACCGGCGTGGGCGAAGTGCGCGCTTCAATGGGCACGCCGGGCGGGCTGATGCCTTCGCCGTGGCAGTTCAAAAAACACGGCCAGTGCGGAATGGAAATTTCCGAATTGTTTCCGCATCTGGCCGAACACGCGGACGATCTGGCCTTGATTCGTTCGATGACGGCGCTTAGCCCGGCGCACGGGCCGGCGCTGTTTCAAATGAATACCGGCAGCATTCTGGCCGGGCATCCCAGCGTGGGCAGTTGGGTGACTTACGGCCTGGGCAGCGAAAACGAAAATCTGCCGGGCTTCATTGTCTTCACGGATTATCGCGGCGGCCCGATCAACGGCGCGCCGAACTGGGGCAACGGCTACATGCCGGCGGCCTATCAAGGCACGCCCTTTCGCGACAGCGGCGATCCGATTGTGGACCTGCATCCGCCACAAGGCCGCACGCCGGAACAGCAGCAAAAATGGCTGCGGCTGCTGCGCGAGATGAACGAAAAGCATTTGGATCACAATCCCGAAGACAGCGAATTGTCAGCGCGGATTTATTCTTACGAACTGGCCTACCGCATGCAGACGCACGCCACCGACGCGATTGACATCAGCAAGGAATCCGCCGCCACGCAGCGGCTTTACGGCGTAGGCGAACAGCCGACCGACTACTTTGCGCGACAGGCGTTGATGGCGCGGCGTTTGGTCGAACGCGGCGTGCGCTTCGTGCAAATCTTTTCCGGCGGCGGCAATTTTGAACCGAGTTGGGACGCGCATTGGGATTTGAAAGGCAATCACGGAATGCACTGCGCCGAAACCGACAAACCGATTGCCGGACTCATCAAAGACCTGAAAAGCCGTGGCCTGTTCGATTCGACTTTGATCCTCTGGCACGGCGAATTCGGACGGCTGCCGATTTCCGAACGCATGGACGGGCGCGATCACAATGCCAACGGCTTCAGCGTCTGGCTGGCCGGCGGCGGCGTCAAAGGCGGAACCGTTGTCGGCGCGACGGATCAATACGGCTATCGCGCGGTCGAAGACAAAAAGACCATCTACGAACTCCACTCCACCATCCTGCATTTGTTGGGACTCGATTACGACAAGCTGACTTACCGTTTCAACGGACGCGACATGCGCCTGACGGACGTTCACGGTCGCGTCATCAAGGAAATTCTTACCTGAACGCAATTCACGATTCACGGAGAGGCATCTTGCGGTGAGTGGTCAGTGGTCATTTGCTATTGGCTGTAAAAGCGTGTGTTCTTAACAGCAATAACAACTGACCACTGACAAGCGGCTCACTAACCCGGTTCAAGCTCTCCTAACCAGATACAAGACGCTTCGCGTTAGTGGGTGATTTATTCACCTTGCTGCTCATCTATTATCGAAATGAAAACGAAAGCTGGCTGAAGCCGGAACTTTCGAGCTTACCGAGAAGACAACCACACAAGACGGTTTTGCTGGATCACAAACACAAACAAGCGTCAGGCCGTTTGGCTTGAAGACATCACTTACCGACTTGAGGCTGTGTGCCTCGTTTCGGCTGGAGGTTAGGTTATGAAACCGCAGGTGAAAGCACCGAGTTTAGTTTTAGGATTGCTCCAAATCACCGCCGTGTTGATTGCGGCGTTGTGTTTGTCAACCAGCGCTCGCGCGCAGTTGCGCATTGTGGGTTCGATTTCTGGAACCGTGCAGGATCAGAACGGCGCGGTCATTGCCAATGCCGCCGTCACGCTGAAAGACGAGAAAACAGGCATTGCCAAACAAACGACTTCGACCGAACGCGGGACCTTTCTGTTCCCGGATTTGGCCAGCGGCACTTATGAAGTGACCGTTGCGGCGCAAAGCTTCCAAAATGCGCGCGTGACCGGCATTGCGGTTTCGACCAGCCAGACCACCGACGTGCGCATCACGATGGAAGTCGGCGCGACCAGCGAGACGATTACGGTCAGCGGCGGCGATGCGCAAACGCTGGAAACCTCTTCGCAGCTCGTGGCCAGCACGCTGAATACGCAAACGCTCAATCAACTGCCGGTTGCCAACCGCTCGAACGTACTGGCGCTGGCAAGACTTGCTCCGGGCGCGGCACCGCCGGCGGGCGGCAGCACTCGTTACAACAATCTGGCGGGCGGCGCGGTCAACGTCACTGTGGACGGCATCAACAACGCCTCGAACGGGTTCAAGAGCGGCGGCACTGTGTTTTTCGCGACGGTTCCGGTGCGGCTGGGCGCGGTGGAAGAAGTAACGGTTGAAACCGTGGGCTTGAGCGCGGATTCGGGCGCGCAGAGCGGCGCGAACATCAAATTCACCACGCGGCGCGGCGGCAATCAGTATCACGGCAGCGGCTTTTACGAACAGCGCAGTGAACAATTCAACGCCAACACCTGGTCGCGCAACGCGCAGGGTTTGCCGCGCGTTTACAACCGCAATCACGAATACGGCGGCAATTTCGGCGGGCCGCTCATCCCGTTCGGGCGTTGGAAAGAGAAGCTGTTTTTCTTCGCCAACTTTGAAGAACGCTACAATCCGCAATTCGGTGCCACGACCATCGCCATTCCCACGGCTGAAGCGCAGCGCGGCCTTTACACCTACATCGTCAGCGGCACCACCAATCAAACGCGCACCGTCAACGTCCTTGATTTGGCGGCGGCGCGCAATCTGCCGGTCAAACTCGATCCGGTGGCGCAGTCCATCATCAATATCAACAACCAGATTCCGAAATTCAGCCGGCAGATTGCCGATAACGATCTCAACCGCGACACTTACACCTGGGACGCCGAGAACAATCTGACCCAATACTTTCCGGCCACGCGCGTGGACTATTTCGTCACGCCCAAACAGCAGGTTTCCTTCACCTGGAACTACTATCACAGTTGGCAACCGGGCGCGCGGCGTTTGCCCGTGCCGGAAATCGAACGCACGAATCCATTCCGCATCGGCTATTTCGTTTATTCCGGCTCGCTGCAATCCACGTTTACAACGAACACCCTCAACGAATTTCGCTATGGCGTTCAGCACAGCGGCGACACCAACACGCGCGACGAATACGGGCCGTATTACACCTTCAACGGCAAACCGCTGCGCATCGGCGCGACGCTGCCTTTCACCGTCACGACACCTTTCATTGACCAGCAAAACGTGACCGGGCGGCATTTCATCACCACGATGTACGACACGCTGACGATGAATCGCGGTCAGCACAGCTACACCTTCGGCGGCAGTTACCGCAAAACCGAATGGAATGACGTGGCCGTGGTTTACCAAGTGCCGACTTATGGAACCGGAACGCCTTCGGGCGACCCGCTGGGCGTGGCCAACGCCTACACGACAACGACGCTGCCGGGCATCAACAACACTGAACTGGGCAATCCGCTGGCGCTTTACAATTTGCTGACCGGGCGCGTGGCATCCTCCAATTTCACCCGCGTCGTCAATCCCGAAACGTTCCAATACGACGGCATTCAGCAACAGAACTACACCTGGACGAATTCCAAAATGGGCGGCTTTTACGCGCAAGATCGTTGGCGCATTCGCCGCAGCCTGACGCTCAATTACGGCCTGCGCTGGGAAATTCAGGGGGCGATGAAAGACGGCAAAGGGCTGACCGCCACGCCCGATCTGGCCAGCATTTACGGGCCGTCGAAGCGGCTTTTTGCGCCGGGCGAATTAAGCGGCAACAACAACCCGACGCTCGAAGCCGGGCGCGTGCCGTTCAAGACGGACTGGAAAAACTTCGCGCCGAATTTCGGTTTCGCCTGGAACCCGAATCGAACGGAAGGCTGGCTGGGCAAATTGCTGGGCGGACAGAAGACCGTGATTCGCGGTTCGTATTCGGTGATTGTTTATGACGAAGGCACGCAATTTTTCGCGGGCAATCTGGGCGGCAACGCGGGCAAGACAATCGGCGCAACACAGTTGATTCCCGGCACGCCGGGCGCGACCAATCTGCCGGCGTTTTACACGCTCAACGACATCGTCAGCGGTCCACTGACCGTTTCAAACTTTGCGTTTTCGACCACCGAATACAAGAAAACGATCAATCAATCCGATCAAACCTTCGTGCGCACGATTGCCGGTTTCGATCCGACGCTGCGCGCGCCTTACACCGAAAATTACAGTTTCGGCATTCAGCGCGAATTGTGGAAGAACACCGCGCTCGAAGTTCGGTACGTCGGCAACGCGTCGCGGCTGGCCTGGCGCACCAGCAACCTGAACGAAGTGAACATCTTTGAAAACGGCTTCCTGACCGAATTCAAAAACGCGCAAAAGAATTTGCAGCTCAATCAAGCGGCGGGCGTGGCCAGCTTCCAGAATCGAAACCTACCCGGTCAGGTGGCGCTGCCGATTTTCGACGCGGCTTTCGGCGCGCGCGGCGGACTGGCGGCAATCGCGGCGGCGCAGGGCTACACCTCGACCGGTTTCATCACCAATCTGCAAAATGGCGAAGCGGGTGCGCTGGCCAATACGCTGGCGACGAATCAAAACTACGTTTGCCGGATGTTCGGTAGCAGCTTCAGCCCTTGCGCGCGCGTGCTGCCGACAGCCAATGCGCCGGGGGCGTATCCGATCAACTTCTTCCTGCTCAATCCCTTTGTCGCCGGACGCCTGCCGTTCATTGATAACGGCGGCTGGCACAATTACAACGGCTTGCAGGTGCAGTTCCGCCAACGCCTGGGCCAGGGTTTGAACTGGAACATGAACTACACGCTTAGCAAGAGCCTGACCAATCTGGCGGCGGACAACGCGCAACAGACGCTCGATTACGTGACCTTGCGCGATCCGGGCTTGAATCGCCGCCTGTCGCAATTCGACATCCGGCACGTCATCCAAGCCTTCGGCACGTATGAATTGCCAATCGGACGCGGCAAGTGGCTGTCGCTGAATAACAAGTTGCTGGACAATCTGGTCGGCGGCTGGACGCTGGGCAATGTTCTGGTTTTCAACACCGGGCAGCCGATCCAATTGACGGGCGGATTCAACACTGTCAATGCCAGCAACAATCCGGCAATCAACGGCGTTCGACTGGCCAACGGCGTGACGCTGGAACAGGTTCAAAAACTGTTCGACGCCGAACGCACGCGTCTGAACCGTGTAGGCATTACAGACCTGCAACGCCTGTCCGTGGACTCTTCGCTGATTGGCCCGGACGGACGCGCCAACCCGCAATTCCTGTTGCCGAACACCACGCCGGGCGAATTCGGCCAACTGCTGTTCCTGCGCGACAAGAACACTTATCAATGGGACGTTTCGCTGACCAAGCGTTTCAGAATTACGGAAAAAACGCAGTTTGAATTGTTTAGCGGATTCAACAACGTCATGAACCATC
>CAZRXE010000956.1:0-10575 GCA_964603695.1 uncultured Heliomicrobium sp. | reverse complement strand
CGGCGAGGTGGATCACGACAAACTGCGCGGCAACGTCGAAAAGTGGAATCAGACCGATTTGATCGGCTATTTGATTCTGGGTTCGACCGGCGAATTTCCGCATCTGACGACGGAAGAAAAGCTGGCCGTGATTGAAACGGTGCGCGGCGCGACTTCTTACGACAAGCTGTTGCTGGTCGGCACGGGCGAACTTTCCACGCGCCAGACCATTGAAATGACGCGCAAGGCGCACGACGCCGGCGCGGATGGCGCGGTGGTCATCACGCCGTTTTATTACAAGAAAGTGCTTTTTGATGAACACCACGAGGCGCATTACCAACGCATCGCCGACAACGCGCCGATTCCGATTATGGTTTATATGATCCCGCAATTTGCCGGCGTCAGCCTGATGCCCGAAACCATCGCCAAGCTGGCCGAACATCCGAACATCATCGGGTTGAAGGAAAGCTCCGGCGATTTGGCGGCGATGAAAGATTTGTTCCGCGAACTGACGACCAGCGAATTCAACGTGATGGTCGGTTCGCCGGCGATTTTGCATCAGGCGCTGGAAACAGGTTGTTCCGGCGCGGTGCTGGCGGTCAGTTGTTTCGCGCCGAATGCTTCCTGCGCTGTGCGCCGTGCCTGGCAAGAAGGCAATTACGAAAAGGCCAACGATCTGCAAAACCGTCTGGCCAAATTGGCGCGCGTCACCGCCGCCAGCGGCGTCGGCCATTTGAAAGCTGCGCTGGATTTGACCGGCTATTACGGCTTTCTGGCGCGTTCGCCGCTGCCGAACCCGACGGACGAAGAGCGCAAGGAAATCGAAACCGCCATCGCCGAAAGCGAATTGTTTGAAAAGCAGGAAGGAATCTGGGTCGAAAAAAGCGATTTGTTCGTGCCCGATTATGCAGACTAAAGGGAAGGGGAGACTGGGAGACGGGGAGACTAGGGGAGATAAGTCGCCCTTTCCCCCCTTCTCCATATCTCCCCATCCCAGAAAGAGGGAGAGAGGATGACCACGAATCAAACCATCAAGTTCAGCGAAATTCCCAAAACTACTCAGCTTTACAAAGATTTTCTCTACAACTTCCAGCGCGTTTCCGGTTTTTACCAACCGGAGGGACTGGACATTGCGTCGTTGATTCCGCGCGCCGCCAAAGTCACCGCGCAACACTTTTCGCGCGACGCCGTGGCCGACGTGCTGGCCGATCAAAACCGTCAGGCTGGCGCGGGCGAAGCGACCTTTGCCAACATCGAACGGCTGCGGCAAACGGATTCCGTCGTCATCATCACCGGCCAACAAGCCGGATTGTTTACCGGCCCGCTTTACACCATTTTCAAAGCCTTGACTGCGATTCGGCTGGCCGAACATTTGCGCGCGCAGGGCGTCAATGCCGTGCCGATGTTCTGGATCGCTGCGGAAGATCACGACTTTCAGGAGGTGAATCACACGCGCCTGGTCAATCGCGAAGGCCACTTGACCACCATCACCTATACCGCCTGTTCGCCGAAAGAAGGCAAACCCGTCGGTTACGTCCGGCTCGCCGAAGGCATCAACGAAAACATAGACCAATTGCTGGCTGCGCTGCCCGAATCGGAGTTCATTCCGCGTCTGGCCGCGGACTTGCACGACAGTTACGCGCCGGGCACTGGTTTCGGTGACGCCTTCGGCAAAATGATGATGAAGCTGCTCGGCCATTTCGGCGTCGTGCTCATCAATCCGTTGGATGACCGCTTGAAACACATTTCCGGCGAAATCTATTCGCGAGCGATGAGCAACTTGCCGGAATTCGCCGACCGGCTGGTGACGGTCAGCGCGAGCCTCGAATCCGCCGGTTATCACGCGCAGGTTTACACCAGTCCCGACGCCGTGCCGCTTTTTATGCTGGACGAAGGCCGCCGCACGGCGCTGGTGCGCCGCGACGGGCGCTTTCATCTGAAAGGCATTGAAAAGAGTTTCGCGGCGGATGAACTGCTCAGCACAGTGTTGCGCTGTCCGAACTGTTTCAGTCCGAATGTGACGCTGCGCCCGATTGTGCAGGACTTTTTGCTGCCGACCGTGGCCTACATCGGCGGCCCGGCGGAAATCGCCTACTTCGCTCAACTGCGCCCGAATTACAGTTTGCTGGGGCGCGTTGAACCCGTCGTGCTGCCGCGCGCGACGTTCACGTTGATCGAAAAACGCCACGCCAAAACGATGAGCAAGTACGGCATCGAATTCAAAGACCTGTTTGAAGGTCAGGAAGCCGTGCTTAAAAAAGTGGTCGAACGGAGCCTGGACAACGACACCACGCGCGTTTTCGACGAAACGGAGCAGATGTTTGAAGCGCAGTTGGAGAAACTGCGCGCCTCGCTGGTCGCCGTTGATCCGACGCTCGGCGACGCACTGAAAGGCGGGCGCGAAAAGGTGATGTATCAGCTTCACAACCTGCGCACCCGCTTTATTCACAATCGCGGCAAACGCGACGAAACTACGGGCCAGCAAATCGAACGTTTGTTTGCCGTGCTGTATCCGAACAAAGGCTTGCAGGAACGCGAACTCAACTTCAGCTACTTTCTGGCGCGGTACGGCTATGATCTGGTTGACCGGCTTTATGCGGAAGTCGAACCCGGCAACCACGATCACAAGCTGGTTTATCTGTGAAGGCTGTTCTTATGCCGGCACCTAAGCACATCTACAGCTTTCATGAAAAAGAAATGTCGCATCAACGGTGGCGCAACCTTGAGGTGGTCACGGTTTGACGGACACGAAACTCTCTTAGCAGAATCGTCAAACCTGTATGAAAAAAAATCATCTCCAAAATCTATCGCCCACAAGACCTCCCAAACCCGTCGCAAGTATGACGACGCTTTTAAACAGCAGGCTTTGCAATTGATTCGCCTCGGACAATCAGTGCCGAGCGTCGCGCAAACGCTCGGCGTCGAAGAAGGCTTGCTCTATAAATGGAATCAGGCGCAGCGTCCGGCCGCTCAGGAACAGGAGTTGGAGCAGGTTGGATAACCTACGGTACGTTGCTCATTGCCTTTGAATTTGTCGCCCCAGCCACGCTTCGGCCATTCGCAAATCGCGGCGAAGCGTGGCAACGGCAAGGCCTGTGACCTCAGCAATTTCTTCCATGCTCAAGCCGCCGAAGTAACACAGTTCGATGATGAGGCATTTGCGCTTGTCGTGTTTGGCCAGGTCTTTCAAGGCTTCGTCTAGCGCCAACACGTCGGGCGCGGTTTTGCCGGGAACTTCAATGGCTTCGTTCAGTGGCAAAGGCTTTTCGCCGCCGCGTTTGGCTGCGGCGTGAGCGCGCGCGTGGTCTACCAGAATGTTTCGCATCAGGTGCGAAGCGATGGCCAGAAAGTGCGCGCGGCTTTGCCAGTCGCGGTGTTGCTGACCGATCAGTTGCAGATAGGCTTCGTTGACCAGCTCGGTGGCTTGCAACGTGTGGTCTTCGCGTTCGCGACGCAGGTAACGCGCGGCCAGGCGGAGCAATGCACCGTACACGAGCGGCGTCAATTCTGCGAGCGCCTGCTCGTCGCCGTTGCGCCAGTCCAACAGCAATTGTGTGATGTCGTGCGATGGGGGAGCGGCCACGTTTTTCTCCGGCGGATGTTTGGACTGTGATGGAAACGCCGCAGAGCTTAGCCACTTGCCGCAAATCGAGTCAACGATTTGCCCGAAGTCACGATGAAGTTGATGAAGACGACGCGAAAGCTGCATAACAATTTCAATTCCCGGCAAACTAAAGCGGAAACCGAAATGCGAATCGCTCAAATTATTTTTGGCAGGTCTGAATTTATGCGGTTGCTTGTGCGGCGTTGACGGCTGCGCCAATGACGGCGGTTTCGTCGCTGGTGGATATGACTTCGACCTGGCTGCCTTGCAGCGGACTCATTTTGACCATCTCGTGCAGGTACAGGTCGAGCAGTTCCGGCTGGACGAATTGGGCGCTTGGGCCGGAAACGTAAAACTTGCCGGGGCCGTCCAGGTGAATGCTGTTGGCAGTGGCGGCGGCAATGGCGCGATGCCAGAGTTTGACAAATTCCATACAGCGCGCATCACCTTGCCGGGCTTCTTCAAAGACTTCTTCCGGTTCCAAATCAAGAAAGCGCAATCGCATGCCGCGATAACCGGTGATGCCTTCCAGATGGCCTATTCCGCCGCAGGCGCAGAATCGCTCTTTCGGGTCGAGAGTGACGACCAGATGGCCGCCTTCCCAGATGCCTTCGGTTTGGGGGTAACGCCCAAAACCGGTGCCGTTGCCCAGCCACCAGACGCGGATCAGTTTGTCGAGTTGGCCTTTGGTGGCGGCCACGCCCGCCGCCATCGCGTCCGTGTCGTTGAAAATGCGCACCGGCACGGAAAGGCCGCGTTGGCTGAGCGCACTGGCGAGCATTTGGCTCAGATTCGAGCCTTTGGTTTGAATCAGGTTGGGCGAATCTTCGATCACGCCGTTGCGGATGATGCCGGGAAAGCCCACGCCGACGGCGGTGATTTCCTGTCCCTGGCGCGCGGTTTCGATTTGCTGTGCGATTACTTCCGCAATCTGATCGGGGCGCATTTCCGACAGGTAATCCGATTTGCTTTCTGCGCCGGGAAAAACTGTCAACGCGCCGACGAGCCGGTTGTTTTCCACCAGGCCGGCGGCGATGTGTTCCGCAGCCATCACGCCAATCGTTTTTTGCATAAAGTTTCCTGTGCGGCCAGTTAGCCCAAGCGTCCGGTCAGCTTGGTTAGTTTATTCAGGCCGTTGAAAGCCGCCGCTTTGTAACACTCGGCCAGCGTCGGGTAGTTGAACACCGTGTTGACGAAATAATCCACGCGGCCTTTGAGCGTCAGCACTGCCTGACCGATGTGGAGCAATTCGGACGCGCCTTCGCCGATGATGTGAACGCCGAGCAGGTCGCGCGTTTCGCGGTGGAAAATCAGCTTCAGGCGTCCGGTCGTGTCGCCGCGAATCTGGCCGCGCGCGATTTCGCGGTAGTAGGCGATGCCGACTTCATAAGGCACGTCTTCGTCCGTCAATTGCTCTTCGGTTTTGCCGACGAAGGAAATTTCCGGGACGGTGTAAATGCCGTATGGATAATTTGCCGGATCGGTTTGCAGATTCAGACCGAAGGCGTTGCCGACGGCGATGCGGCCTTGTTCCATCGAAACCGAAGCCAGTTGCGGAAAGCCTATCACGTCGCCGACTGCGAAAATGTGCGATTGGGCGGTGCGATATTCGGCGTCCACGGTGATGCGTCCGCGCGTGTCGGCACTCAATCCGGCGGCTTCCAGGTTCAGACCGTCAGTGTTGCCCTGGCGTCCGACAGCGTAAAGCAGCGCGTCGCCGGAGATTTTCTTGCGGCTTTCCAGATTGGCGATGACGGTTCCGTCTTCGGCTTCTTCGACGCTTTGAACTTCTTCGTTCAGGCGCAGCGTGACGCGGTTGTCGCGCAAGTGATAAGACAAGGCTTCAACCATTTCGCTGTCGGCAAAGCCGAGCAGGCGCGGTTGTTTTTCAATCAGGATGACGCGCACGCCGAGCGCCGCGAACATCGAAGCGTATTCCACTCCGATCACGCCTCCGCCCACCACCAGTAAGGTTTTCGGAATTTCAGGCAAGGAGAAAATTTGGTCGCTGTTGATGATGGTGCGATTGTTGATCGGCACTGTAGCCGATTCCGCCGGGCGCGTGCCGACGCCGATGACGATGAAGTCGGCTTCGTATTCGGACTGTCCGCGCGAGCTTTCTACGCGGATGCGATGAGGGTCGAGAAAGCTGGCCGCGCCGTTGATGACCTCGATGCCGTTGCGCGTTAATTGCGCGTAGGTGATGTCGGTTTCGGTTTTGATGACGTGCTGCACCCGAAACGAAAGGTCGGCGACGGTGATCTTTTCTTTGACGCGGTAATTCATGCCGTACAGTCCCTGATAACTGTAGCCGGACAGGTGAATCACGGCTTCGCGCATGGTTTTGCTGGGAATGGTTCCAGTGCTGATGCACGCGCCGCCGACGACTTCGCGTTTTTCAACCAAGCCGACGCGCTTGCCGAGTTTAGCGCCTTGAATGGCGGCGCGTTGTCCGGCAGGACCGGAACCAATGACAATCAGATCGTATTTTTGCATCGTGAACCCCACGTGTCTGGGGGGAACCAAACACGCTTCTGGAAAAGACCTTCCTCTCGCGCTTCAGGCGGAAAGTCAGCGGACTTTCCGCAAAAGATGATTCGATCCGCTCACATCACTGGCGCGTCTGAAGCTCTGGGAAGGTAGAGTCTGTTGATGGTGCGGCTGATTATTAACGAGTCGCTTGGGTTGTCAATGTTCGGCCAACGCTTCACGCTCAAAATCCCAAAGCTTCCAAGATGGCGCTTCGTTCGGCGGGGACTTGCGTAAAAGCGTTCGCGTAATTCGAGGTCAACTCCACCTTCTCGCCATTCTTGCTGACATAACTGAGCGTGCCGCGATGGTAATTGACTGTGTAATCCGGGTCTTTCAAAACGTGGCCGGTGAGAATGGCGACGACGTCTTCATCAGGATCAATTCGCCTGGCGGCGGTCAGTTTTTTGATGCCGGCCAGAGTCACCGCCGAAGCCGGTTCGCAACCGATGCCATCGCTGCCGATGATGGCTTTGGCATCGGCGATTTCCTGTTCGCTTACTTGCTCGACTTCGCCATCTGACCAGCGCAGTGCACGCAAGGCTTTCGGCCAGGACACGGGATTGCCGATCTTGATCGCCGTAGCCATCGTTAATGCGCCGGCGACAGGCTTCAGTGTTTTCGCCTGTGCTTGCCACATTTGGTAAAGCGGATTCGCGCCTTCGGCTTGAATGATGGTGATTTTTGGAATTTTCGTGATGACGCCGCGTTCGAGCAGTTCGTGAAAGCCTTTGCCGATGGCGGAGGAGTTGCCCAGATTGCCGCCCGGCACGACGATGCGATCCGGCGCTTGCCAGCCGCGCTGCTGCATCAATTCAAAGGCGATGGTTTTCTGACCTTCCAGGCGAAACGGGTTGACGGAGTTGAGCAGATAAATCGGCGTTTCGTCGGCAATCTCGCGCACCAGCCGCATCGCGTCGTCGAAATCGCCCTCAAGCTGCAAAACCCGCGAACCGTAATCCAGCGCCTGCGACAATTTGCCCAGCGCGATTTGGCCGGAAGGAATGAAGACGAAAGATTTCATTCCGGCGCGCGCCGCATACGCCGCCATCGAAGCCGAAGTGTTGCCCGTGCTGGCGCAGGCGACGGAAGTCGCGCCCAGGCGTTTGGCCTGCGTGATGCCGGTGGTCATTCCCAGGTCTTTGAAAGAGCCTGTCGGATTCATCCCCAGATGTTTGAAGGCCAGCCGATTCATTTCGGCATAGCTGGCCGAACGCGGCGCGTCCCAAATCTGCGTGTTGCCCTCGGTCAAGGTGATAATGTCGGATTCGTCGGCGTCGGGCAGCAGTTCGCGAAAACGCCAGACGCCGCTTTGATCAATGGCATTGGGCGAAGCGCGCCGCCAATCCCAAACGCTCATCAGGCGTTCACCGCTGAACTCGTTCACTTCGTAAACGACATCCAGCAAGCCGGAACAGTTTTGGCAGGTGTAGATTCGTGAGGTGGCGGGAAAGTCCGCCCGGCAATTCAAACAGCGCAGCAAAGGCATGATTAGTTTTTGTACTCCGTCGGTTGGGCGTGTTGTTGCAGCCAGGCTTCCAAATCCGCGCGGGATTGGAAATCCAGTAAATCCATTCCCAACTGCTTCAAGTCTGTAATCGGCAATCGTCGAACCTTGTTCAGGGAATCTTTGTCCAGCTTTCCGAGTTTACGTTTCAACTGTGACTCGGTCATTTCCAGAAGCGCTTTTTCCATCCCACGTTCCATTCCGCGTTCCATCCCACTTGCCAATGCTTCTTGTGCCGCAGCTTCGACGGCTTCAGGGTTATATCGGCGTCCAATTCTAAGCAGGATATTGTCCATTTTGCCTCCTTCGCGTGATGCGTCGAATAAAATCTTCTCGATGGTTTCACCAGTCATCCGGCCTGAATCCTCCACATAGGTCACCAGGGTTTCGATGCGTTCTTTGACGTCGGGTTCAGGCAATGTTTCCGCCGTTTCGTGGATCACATCCAACAGCGCCTCTTTCAGGTCAGGACGGAAGATATGCTTGAGCAATTTCAGCACTGCGCCCAAACCCTCGCCGCCTTCCAATTCGTCGTCCTCAAATTTTGAGAGGTCGCACAAATGATACTCGAAGTCAGGCAGGTAACGACGCCAGATTTTATTGCCGAAAAACCGTCCAAACAGGCCGCTCAGCTTTTTGCCGATTCGTCACGGCGTTGCGCCGTGATAAACGACGACAGGCAAAATCAGCGGCAGCGGCAGCGGCATCCTGTCCCATTTCAGCACGGCGTAGCGCAGCACCTGCAAGGCGACGCGCTCGTCCGGCGCGCTTTTATGTTCGAGCAAAACCAGAATGTAGGCTTCGCCGCCGTCCAGCAATGCCACGCGAAAGAGCAGGTCTGCCGCGTGATGGCGCAGCTTTTGATCAGTGAAGACGGTTTCGTCGAGTTGAACCGCCGTCAGATCGAGCGTGGCGCGAACCGCAGGGGGCAGGTAATGACGCAGAAACTCCACAGCGACCGCCGGCTTGGACAGCATGCGGCGGAAGAAGGCATCGTGCGGATTGGGAACGCGCTTTCGTCTCGGCATTGAACTTACTCCGCCGCCGGCAAATGTAATTCAAAGGCACGGTGAATGGCGCGCACGGCTTCGGCAGCCTGCGATTCGCCGACAATCAGCGAGATGTTGCGTTCGGATGAACCTTGCGAAATGGCGATGACGTTGACGCCCGCCTCGCCCAATGATGCGAAGACTTTTCCGGCAATGCCCGGCGCGCCTTGCATGCGGTCGCCGACCGCCGCCACGACGGCAATCGAATCGTCAATCGCGATGTCTTCGATGTGGTTTTGAAACAAGTCCAGTTCGAGCGAAGCGCGCAAGGCCTTGACTACGCGCGCTGCTTCCGAAGCGTTGACGACAAAGCACAGGTTATTTTCCGACGACGCCTGCGAAATCATCAGAATGTTCGCGCGCTCGGCGGCAACGGCGGCAAAGGTTTTGGCGGCGATGCCGGGAATGCCTTGCATGCCTTTGCCGCTGATGGCGATCAGGCTGACGTTGCGAATGGAAGTCACGGCTTTGACGCCGCGCGAAGACGGATGCCCCGCGACCGTGACTCGCGTGCCGGGGTCTTCCGGCTGAAAGCTGTTCAGTATCAGCACCGGAATGTTTTGCTTGTACGCCGGCAGGATGGTTTTGTGGTGCAACACCTTCGCGCCGTAATAAGCCAGTTCCGAAGCTTCGCTGTAACTGATTTCGCGCATCGTGCGGGCTTCAGGCACTTCGTTCGGGTTGGCGGTCATGACGCCGTTGACGTCCGTCCAAATCCAAACCTCGTCGGCGTCAAGCGCCGCGCCGATGATCGAAGCCGTGTAATCCGATCCGCCGCGTCCGAGCGTGGTTTGTACGCCTTCTTTGGTGGCGGCGATGAAACCTGTGATGACGGGGATTTCGCCGCGTTCGAGCAGCGGCAACAGTTTGTCGCGCGTTTGCTGCCGAGTTTCCTCCATCAAGGGTTCGGCTTGACCGAATTGATCGTCGGTGACGATCAGCTCAGTGGCTTCAATCGAATGCGAAACGATGCCGCGTTCGCAAATCGCTCCGGCCAGAATCGGCGCGCAGAGCATTTCGCCCATCCCGGAAATGGCGTCGAGCGTGCGCGGCGTCAATTCGCGCACCATCGTCAAGCCTTTGCACAAAGTCTCGAACCGTTCAAAACGTTGCCGCAACGATTCCAGCGCCTCGCGCCGCCGCGTGGCTTCGGTCGGCATCAATTGATGGACGGCTTGACGATGCGGCTCGTGCAACTCGTCGCTGACGGTTTTGTGGTACTGACCGGCAACGGCGTTTTGCGCCGCCGCAATCAGTTTGTTCGTCACGCCGCTCATTGCCGAAGTGACGACGACAACCTTGTGACCCTCTTTCGCGCTTTTGACGGCCAGTGCAGCCGCCTGCGCGATGCGCTCGGCATTCCCGACGGAAGTGCCGCCAAATTTCATGACGATTAGCATAAGCAGTCAGGCTGGTAGTTCCGCTTTCAAGCGGCAGCAATCGTTTGAGCGCGCCTGCCGTCTGAAGACGGAACTACGAATATGTTCACAGAAGACCTTTGGCAACCAACAACTCCGCATTCAACAGCGCCGCGCCCGCCGCGCCGCGAATGGTGTTGTGACTGATGAGCGTAAATTTGAAATCGAAGATGGTGTCTTTGGAAATGCGTCCGACCACTGTTGCCATGCCGTTTTCGGCGTCGCGGTCGAGGCGCGGTTGCGGGCGGTCTTTTTCGCTGCGAACGATGATCGGATGAACCGGCGCGGTCGGCAGTTCCAGTTCCTGCGGCAAGCCTTTGAAGGATTCCAAGGCTTCGATGACTTTTTCGACCGTGGCTTTTTTCTTCAGCTTGATGCGCACGGATTCCAGATGGCCGTCATGCACGGCGACGCGGTTGCACTGCGCGCTGACCAAAAACGGCGCGGGCGTCAGTTTGGTTTTCGAGCCTTTGCCGAGAATCTTTTGCG
>CAZRXE010000955.1:0-5671 GCA_964603695.1 uncultured Heliomicrobium sp. | reverse complement strand
TCCTCAGCGGCAACACCGCTGGCTACATCGAATTTTTTGAAAACCTGAGCGGTGCGGGCAGGGCCACGCCCAAATGGGCCGCGCCAAAGCGGCTAACCGTCAACGGCAAAATCTTTCGCGTAATGGCCGGACCGAACGGTAGCATTCAAGGGACTGCCGAAGCCAAGTGGGGTTACACCACGCTGAGTGTCGCGGATTGGGACGCGGACGGTTTGCCGGACATTGTCTTCAATTCGATTCTGGGCCGCGTTCAGTGGATGAAAAACATCGGTACGCGAACTTCGCCGAAGCTATCAGCGCCGCAACCCATCGAAGTCGAATGGGAAAGCCCGCAGCCGCATCTGGCCTGGGGCTGGTTGCGTCCCGAAGGCAAGGCGCTCTTAACACAATGGCGCACGACGCCCGCGCTGGCGGATTGGAACGGGGATGGTTTGCAGGATTTGGCGATGCTCGATCAGGAAGGTTATCTCGCCTTTTTCGAGCGTGCTCGACGCGACGGCAAACTGATTTTGAAAGCGCCGCGCCGCGCGTTCGTGGATGACGGCGGCAATCCTTTGCGATTGAACGCCGGAGCGGCGGGCAAAAGCGGACGCCGAAAACTTTTCATCACGGATTGGGACGGCGACGGCAAACTGGATTTTCTGCTCAATTCAGCCAACGCCGACTTCCTGCAACAGATGGAGCAAAGAGGCGGGCTATGGCGGATGAAAAACGCCGGCACGCTTGCCGCGCGCAACATCGAAGGCCACGATGTCAGCCCGGCGACAGTGGATTTCGACGGCAACGGTATCCCGGATTTCCTGGGCGGCGCGGAAGATGGGCGTTTTTACTTTCTGCGAAATCCGCGCGCCAAATGACGCCTCTCCCGAAGTTACAACCGTCCAATCACCTCTTTCGCGAAATACGTCAGGATCAAATCCGCGCCGGCACGTTTGATGGCGATGAGCGATTCCATCATCACGCGCTCTTCGTCAATCCAGCCCAGACGGCCAGCGGCCTTGATCTGCGCGTATTCGCCTGAAACCTGATAAGCCGCCAGCGGCAGATTGAAGCTTTCGTGAACGGCGCGAATCACGTCCAGATAAGCCAGCGCGGGTTTGACCATCAGCATGTCCGCGCCTTGCTGTACGTCCAGTTGGGCTTCGCGCAAAGCTTCGCGGACATTGGGCGGATCCATTTGATAACTGCGGCGGTCGCCGAATTGCGGCGCGCTGTCGGCGGCTTCGCGGAAAGGGCCGTAAAACGCCGAAGCATATTTCACGGCGTAAGACAGAATCGGAATTTGCTCGAAGCCCGCCGCGTCTAGTCCCGCGCGAATTGCGCCGACCATTCCGTCCATCATTCCCGAAGGCGCGATGATGTCCGCGCCCGCTTGCGCCTGACTGACTGCGGTTTGGGCCAGCGTCTCCAAAGTCGGATCGTTAGCTACGTCATTATTTTCAATTGTGCCGCAATGGCCGTGCGAGGTGTATTCGCACAAACAGGTGTCGGCCAGTACGACCAGGTCTTTGACTTCGCGTTTGACGGCGCGAATGGCGCGTTGCGTGATGCCGTCTTCGGCAAAGGCGTCGCTGCCGATTTCGTCTTTATGTTCCGGCAGACCGAAAACGATGATCGAAGACACGCCCAGTCGGCGCGCGGCTTCGCACTCTTTGACCAGTTCGTCCACCGACAAATTGAAAACGCCGGGCATCGAACTGATCTCTTTGCGAATGCCTTCGCCGGGACAGGCAAAGAGCGGATAAATCAAATTCGCGGGATCGAGCCGCGTTTCGCGTACCATTTCGCGCAACATGGCAGTGCGGCGCAAACGGCGTGGACGTTGAATCAAACTCATTGAAAAGCTCCTTTGGGAAGGTTTTGTCGTGTCGGTTTTCGACGGTGTTATAATCGCGCCGTCGCACCAAATTCAAATCAGACTTTCTCTCAAGCGTTACTCAGTGAGGATTGCCTATGATCGCAACCACAGCACAGCAACTCTCGAAAACAACAACCCGCGAGCAGATTGCAGCCTTGATGCCGGACGCATCACAACTGTTGAGCGAGGAGCCGGAAATGGAAAGTTCACAGCACCATGAGCAAACGGTCATCCTGGAAAAGTCGCTCGAACGCCTGTGGCGCAACCGCGACGATTTTTTCATCGGCGTCAATCTGACCATTTATTTCAGCCGCCAACGGCTCAAAACACATGACTTTCGTGGCCCGGATGTTTTCGTCGTACTCAACACCGAACGTCGCCCGCGCACTTCCTGGGTGGTTTGGGAGGAAGACGGAAAGTATCCCGACCTGATTTTTGAATTGTTGTCGGATTCAACCGAAAACAATGACCGCAACCTCAAAAGACAAATTTATCAAGATCGGTTCCGCACTCCGGAGTACTTTTGGTTTCACCCCGTAACCCTGGAATTTACCGGATGGCGATTGATTGACGGCATTTACTGGAAAATTGAACCGGATGAACACGGCAGGTTGTGGAGCAAGGTGATCAATCTTTTTCTGGGTATTGCCGACAATGAACTGCGCTTTTTCACCGCCGACGGTGTAATCGTTCCCACGCCGGAAGAAGGCGAAGAACAGGCGCTTCAATTGCTCGACCAAGAAAAGCAACGCGCCGACCAGGAAAAGCAACGCGCCGACTTGTTGGCGGAAAAGCTGCGGGCACTGGGGATTGATCCGGCGTCATTGTAATTGGCGAATTGCCGCGCAAACCTGCTCAATCTGTTCGCCGGTCAATTGCGGAAACATGGGCAGGCTTAACACTTCGCGCGCGGCGCGTTCGGTTTCAAGCAGACTGATTGGTGCGCGGTTTCGATAAGCCGGCTGCAAATGAACCGGCACGGGATAATGAATCAGCGCGCCGATGCGTTGCTCTTTCAATCGTGCTTGCAAGCGGTCGCGCTTGTCGCTGCGCACTACGTACTGATGATAAACGTGCGACACCTCGCCTCGCCGTGTCGGCAACTGCAACGAAGCCGCTGCCAACTGCTCATCATAAATCCTCGCAATTTGCCGCCGCCGTTCGTTGTCTTCATCCAGAGCCTTCAGCCTGACGCGCAAAATCGTCGCTTGCAGTTCATCCAGCCGCGAATTCATACCGGCGACTTCGCTGACATAACGTTCGCGCCAGCCATATTCGCGCAGCAACCGCACGCGCTCGGCCAATTCCGCGTCGTTTGTTGCCACTGCGCCACCGTCGCCAAGCGCGCCCAGATTTTTCGTCGGATAAAAACTGAAAGTCGCAATGTCGCCGAACGTGCCGACTCTTTGCCCGCCGAGTTTTGCGCCGTGCGCCTGCGCGCAATCTTCGATGATGCGCAAATCGAAGCGCCGCGCCAAATCCAGAATCGCTGCCATCTCCGCCGGATGCCCGTAAAGATGCACTGCGATAATTGCTTTGAGTTTCGTCTCGCCGCGATAAGTTTTGATGGCGTCTTCGATGGCTTGTGGGCTGATGGTGAAAGTCGCCGGATCAATGTCCACCAGCAGTGGCGCGGCTCCGGCCAATTCGATTGCAGCCACGGTCGCCACCGCCGTATGCGACACGGTGATGACCGCATCGCCCGCGCCCACGCCGCAAGCGCGCAAGGCCAGCGTCAAAGCGTCCGTCCCATTCGCCACGCCGATGCAATGCGCTGCGCCGAGATACTCGGCGAACTCTTGCTCAAACGCCGTCACCTGCCGACCCAAAATGTACCAGCCACTATCAAGCGTTTGCCGAATCGCTTCGTCAATCTCGCGCTGATGCGCCAAGTAACCGGCTTTCAAATCATTCTGCGGAACAGTCAATGTCATAACCCACCTCAACCACCAACCACCAACCACCAACCACCAATTACAAATACTTCTTACAAATACTTCGACAAATGCTCGCGGTAAAACGCCAATGTTCGGCGCAAACCGTCTTCCAACGGCGTTCGCGGCTGCCAGCCGAGCGTCGCCCGAATGCGCGCAAAGTCCGCGTAGTAATCACCGATGTCAATTCGCTTGCGATCCGCCGGATAGCTGCGCGTCAGGTATTCGCCGGAGCCGTTGGTTTGCACGACCAACTCGGCCAGGTCTCTCAAACTGATGACGCCGTCGCCGCCCAGATTGAAGATTTCGCCGTTGGCGGCTTCGCTCGCGGCGGCCAGCAGGAAAGCTTCGACGGCGTCGTCCACGAAGGTGAAGTCGCGCAGTTGATGGCCTTCCCAAACTTCAAAGGATTTGCCTTCGACTGCCAGACGAACCCAGACGCCGAGAAAGGTTTGCCGCGCGTCTTTAACGCGCATTCGCGGGCCGTAAGTATTCGTCAACCGCAACGCACAGGCGCGAATGCCGTAAACATTGTTATACAGAATGTGGTACCACTCGCCGGCCATTTTGTTGATGCCGTTGACATCCACCGGGCGCAGCAAATGTTTTTCGTCCACCGGCAGGTAATCCGGTTTGCCGTAAAGCTGCCGCGTTGAAGCGAAGACGACTTTAATCGCTGAATTGTATTTGCGACAGGCTTCCAGAATGGAGAGTTGCGCGCGGCAATTGATTTCCAGATCGGTGTCGGGATCGTTCATCGAATCCATGTGGCTGGTTTGCCCGGCCAGATTGAACAGGTAGTCCTGCTCTTGAACCAGGTAACGCATCGAATGCGCGTCGCGCACGTCGGAGATGTTCACCTGCAAACGGTCTTCAAGGCCTGCAATATTGAACAGATTGCCGCCGTATTCTGGAATCAAGCTGTCCACCAACAACACGCGCGCGCCCAAATCCACCAACCGCCGCGCCAGATTCGAGCCGATAAAACCCAACGCGCCGGTAATCAAGACACGGCGATTTTCAAACACGCTTTTGAACTCAACGTCCATTTGCCTCCAATTTTGCCAACGCCGCATCGCAAGCGGCCAATTCATTCATTATTCGTTGTTTGTCCTGCGTGTCCACGGGCGAAAGCAAACTGCCGGGCATTTTGCTTTGCCGAACTTCCAGACTGCGTTCGAACCACGAACGCGCCTGCCGCCAGTACTCGGCTTGCCGCACATTCATTTTGGCGGCCAGCGCTGCGTGCAATTTGCCGAAGCGCGCGTAACAGCCGGCCAGCGCGCGGCTCATTTCCAGATTGGCGGCATCCTTACCGGCCAATGATTCCAACCGCGTTTGCGCCTCGCGGTAATGCTCTTCCGCCTCCGCGAAATTGCCGCGCGCCAGCAATACATCGCCGATTTGTTGGTGGCTGATGGCAATGTGACGATTGGCGTCGGCAAAGGCTGGGTCAGCGGTGAAGACCCCTTCGCGCAAAGCCAGCGTTTTGCGATGCCATTCCAGCGCGCCCGCTAGATTGTGTTTCCCGGCCAGCGTTTCGCCGATCAATTCCGTGGTGACGGTCAGATCGCCGCGCAGCAATTCGTTTTTCGGATCGTCGGCAAGGCCCGCTTCGCGCAACTCCAACGCGCGGCGATGCTGCGCCATCGCTTCATCGAAGCGGTTCATCAACTGCAACATCTTGCCCGCCGAATCCAGTGTCGTGGCCATTTCGCGCCGCACGGCGGTATTCAGTTTGTCTTCGGCAAACAAGACTTCGTAACGCGCCAGCGCCTGTTGGTAAAAGTCCAGCGCCTTGCCGTAATCGAGCGTGGTGTAGCTGCGGTCGCCGAGTTTGATGTAGCTGATGGCCAGATTGCGCCGCCATTTCGGATCG
>CAZRXE010000954.1:0-3962 GCA_964603695.1 uncultured Heliomicrobium sp. | reverse complement strand
TCGTTGGCACCTTGGGCATGAGCGCCTGGTATGTGGCGTGGGCGATCTGGCGCGGGCAGTCATTTGAACCGAACTTGCAGCATTACAACTACGCGACGATGCCGCGCGGTGCTGTGCGCGAAAATCCGCCGATGCCGCCCGTGCAGTTGGCTGCAGGGCAGGGAAGTTTGACCATCACACGCTGGACGCCCGAATTTCGCCAATTGCGCGTTTCGTTGCCCGTCGCGGATCAACTGCAATTTCGCACGCGAAATTTTGCCGGTTGGACTGCGACGGTTGACGGTCAGCTTGTGCCCATTCACGAAGGCCCAATCAAAAATATTTTGTTTGCCGTTCCGGCGGGGACGCACGACGTAACGCTTGCCTATGTCGCGACGCCTGTTCGCCGTCTGAGCAACTGGCTCAGCCTTGTTTCGTTTGCCCTATTAATTTCCATCGTCATCACCCAACGGAGGACTCGATGAATCAAAGCATCAGCACGAATCCCGAAAACGCCACGCCGCGTTTCGGCAAAACGCTCGACATTCTCATCGTCACTGGTTTGTTGCTGTGGGGAAGCGTCTTTTTGCTGAAGATGGCCTATTTGCGCATCTGGATCAGCACGCCGATTTGTGTGGCGTGGCTGGGAGCGATTTACGCGTACGTCAAAACGCGCCTGGGCGTGAAAATTCCGTGGCTGTTGTTATTGCTGGTGTATCTGTCGGTTGCGCTCGACGGCTTGGGCAATCTGTTTGACTGGTACAACGCCAAATATCGCTACTTTCAGTATGACGAATTCACGCACACGGCGGTGCCTGCGCTGACCGCGCCGGTGATTGTCTGGTTGCTCGACGCAGGGTTGCGGCGGTTTGGCTATCGCCTGCCTTTGGGGCTGGTGACGTTTTTCGCCATCACGACGATGTTCACGATTTCCGGCTTTTACGAAGTGATCGAATACTGGGACGACAAATACATGTGGCCGCAACCGGGCATGCGCATTCACGGCGCGTACGACACGCCGAACGATTTGCAATGTGATTTGCTGGGCTTGATCGTCGGCGGGTTGATTGCCTACACGCTGACCAAACGGCGGGAGAAAGTTCAGGCTTAGGTTTTCTAAATGGCGGCGAGTTGCGTACACTACGTGGCGCAACATCATCCCTAAACAATCAAAAACAAAATAACCGGACTTGACGGAACGCTTATGGAAAACGATTTCAGCGAACTCGGGAACGCCGCCCTGTTTCGAGATCTACCCGCCGAGCAGTTGCAGGAACTCGCGCCCTTGCTTCATCGCAAGACCTTCGTGACGGGCGCGCCATTGATGAGCGCGGAACAGGTGGGTGAAGTCGTTTATTTCATTCTCAGTGGAACGGTCAAAGTCTTCGTCGAACACGAAAACGGTTCGGAAGTCATTCTTTCCATTCTCGGCCCTAATGAAGTGGTCGGCGAAATGAGCGTACTTGATCAGCCGGTGCGCTCGGCCAGCGTGGTCACGCTGGAAAGCACCAAAGTTTTGTGGATGAACCGCGCCGCGTTTCATCGCTCGCTGCTGACGATGCCGCGCTTGTCTTACAATCTGGCTTGCGTGTTGTCCGGGCGATTGCGGATGGCGGACGATCAAATCCGTTCGCTGGCGCGGCTGGAAGTCGAAAACCGCATCGCCCGACAGTTGATGTCCTTCGCCCAACGTTACGGCCAACCCAAACCCGACGGCACGCATATTCCCATCCGCCTGACGCAAAGCGACATCGCTTCCTTGATCGGCGCGTCGCGTGAGCACATCAACAAGGTCATCGTCTCTTACAAAGAGCGCGGTTACCTGTCGGTTGACCGCAACTACCACATCACCATTCATAATCCGCAGGCATTGGCCAAACGCTGCTGACGCATCCATCCTCTTTCGGGCTTCTTTCGGGATTTTCTTGTGACTAGTCTTACACCCGACTTGTGACCGGGCTTGCCGGCGTTTGTTCCGACATCGGCTATCTTGCGCGCGTCGAAACGAAAGAGCGTAACGCAACAAAGTTTGAGAAAGAGTTTGTGTGAGGTCTTGAAAGCCTCAGCCGAAAAGCTCAGCCGGGAAACGCTCAGCCAAAAGGGAGGAGTTGCCGAAAGGCACTCAATCACAACAAAAGAGCGCGGGAAGAGTGAGGCCCGCGCTCTTTTTTCCATTAATCCTGCCAACGAAAACCGGTCGTGCATCGCTCAGGGATTTTACCGCGACAACAAAACCGGAGTGGTTGCCGCGTGCGAAGGCCGCCAAACTTCGCGCACGCGCTCCAGATAATCGCCTTGCGGGTTCAGGTCTGGCGAGGCTTTGACGGAACTGTCATAAGAAAATAAGACGAAACCTTGCGCACCGAGTTCACGAGTGGCTTGAATTTTTTCGGCGGCGCGGTCGGCAGTTTGTTTGAATGCGCCGATGCCCGCCCAGATTTGTTTGCCGGACGCCTGGCTGACGGCGTTGGTAATCAGTTTGCGGAAGGTTTCAGTTTCCGGCGTATAAGCCATTGGGCACACGGCATCCAGCCAGCCCATGCGCGCCCATTGCCGCCAGTCTTGAAACTTGGAGCGCGCAGCTTCGTCCGTGTTAGCGAAGACGGCGGCGGAAACAATGGCGTGCGGTTTGATTTGTTTGACGCCTTTGTAAACGCGCTCGACCAGTTCGGTCACTTGTTGGCGTTGGAACTGCGCGTAACGTTCTTGAAAGTTGCCGGCGTGAATCAGCGGATCGGCAGCAGATTGTTCTTCAAAAAAGTTGCGGTCGTCCGGGCTTAGATTTTTTTCGAGTTCCTGGCGAAAACGGTCGAGCGAGGTGCGGCTGAAATCAAAGCTCGGATTCGGGTAGCGCACATAATCGAAATGCAGCCCGTCCACTTCGTAACGTTCGGCCACGTCCAGCCAGATTTTGAGCAGATTTTCTTTGACTTCGGAATTGGCCGGCGAAGCATACAAGCCTTCGAGTTCGGTGCGATTGCCGCGCGTGAATTCAATTAGTCGTTCCAGGTATTCGGGCGATTTCGGGTTGACGTTGTAAAGCTCCGCCGCCAGTCCGCGCGGAACCATCAGCCATTCGGGATGTTGATAAATCAAATGGCTTTGCGAACGCGGCATTTTCTCGATGTTGGCGACTAGATAAATGTTGATCCAGGCGTGGACGCGCATGCCTATGCGATGAGCTTCGCTCAAGGTTAGGGCCAGTGGATCGAAATCGGCAGGCTGGTTTGCCAGATCGTCCGCGCGCGGTTCAAGGCGTGAATTGTAATAAGCGTCGCCGCGCCCGCGCACTTGCACGATCAAATCCGTAAAACCGTTTTCCTTCGCCCGCCGCACCATTTCCAAAACGGATTGCGGCGAAGTCATCGTGTCCCGCACCACCCACAAGGCGCGGACTTCGCGAAATGCCAGGTTTTCTTGTTGAACTTGCGGCGCGGCGTTGGCCAACGCGGCTTCCACCTGATGCGGTGAGGGTAGGGTCGGCGTCGGCGCGGCGGTTTTTTGCGCCGGTAAAAAGGCGCTCAGCAACAGCAACAGATAGGCGGTAATGATGGTGGCGGCTCGTCTCATGGAGTCACTGGAAAATTCAGGTCGTGGGCGACAGTTCGTTTAATCGCGCTCGCGGTTCACCATTATGGGCAAACCGCTGACGACCTTATTCGCATCCTTCGGCCAGAATGAACTGATAAGCAGAAGAGGGGCGTAGTGATTGAAGCGTAATTAAAGAACTTCATTGCGAGTTCGCGTTTGTATTCCACAAGAACCTTTGGCGGCGTGTTTTCGCTCATTTTTCAATTGCTAGTTCATGCACCCTGGCGCGTAATTCGTTGGCGTCGGCAATTTGATCCACCTTGAAACAGAGTTGCGTCAAGGCCTCAATGTCATGAACGCAATCAATCTCAGCCTTGAGTTCAAAACCTGGAAACCTTTTTTCTATCAAATCGAGCAATACCTCTTCTAGCGCCCGCCGTCCTTTCTCAATC
>CAZRXE010000953.1:0-10088 GCA_964603695.1 uncultured Heliomicrobium sp. | reverse complement strand
TGACGCTGGTTGAACGTGGCCGCGTGCGTTTTTTGATTGGTGCAGAAGAACGAATTGCTGTCGCGGGCGACATGCTTCATTTCCCATCAGGTTGTTGGCACGGTGCAACAATGCTGGACGAAGAAGTCGTCCTGATTGACGTGTTCTCCCCCTTGCGAGAGGACTTTCTCGCCTGAATGTCCGGGGAATTTTCGAATTTCCCGGACGTTGATTGAATCCGCCTCGGAGTTTTCCCGAACACAACGCCGGGCAAACTTTCTGCAAAAAACAAAATAGAAATTCATGAAGAGAGCGGCCTGTTTCAAGGCTGCTTGCTGAAAGGCCGTCTTCAAAGCATCCGCGCGTTCGGAAATCACATTGATTGAACGGCGGAAACCCAACATGCCACGCGCTCTATGGCAATCAAGTGGCCGTGGTCGTTCAATTCACGAGGAGAAATTTTATGAACTCAGCAACCAAACTAATGCGAGTTTTGGCCTGTGCAATGTTCCTGGCAGCAATCCTGCTTAATTCAGGATTGGCACAGGAAGCACGCGGCACGATTGGCGGTACGGTTCGCGATGCGAGCAAAGCCGTCGTTCCCGGTGCAACCGTCAAAGTCACGGACACTGCGCGCGGTACGGTCACTTCGACCGTGACCAATGAAGCGGGCTTGTATCAAGCGCCGTATCTGCTGCCCGGCACTTATCAAGTAGCGGTGGAAGTCACCGGCTTCAAAAAATACATTCGCGAAGGAATTGTTTTGCAGGTCAACGACCGGCTTGAAGTCAACGCTGATTTGGAAGTCGGCGCGGTGGATCAATCCGTCACGATTACAGCGGACGGCCCCACGCTGGACACGGCCAGCGCCAGCTTGGGCAAAGTGGTGGACGCGCGGCGAATTGCTGAATTGCCGATTGGGCACGGTGATCCGTATGCCTTGATCGGTTTGGCGGGCGGCGTTTCCTTCACCCGCAGCCAGCGCCTGGATCGCCCCTTTGAACCGACGCACATTGTTGGCTATTCGATTGACGGCACGCGCGCCAACCGCAGCGATTTGACCATTGACGGCGTGGCCAGCACTTCGACGGCCAACGCGGGCGAAGTGATTTCGTCTTATGTTCCGCCGCAGGATTTGGTGCAGGAATTCAAAGTGCAGACTTCGACCTTTGACGCGCAATTCGGCAACACCGAAGGCGGCGTCACCAACCTGAGCATCAAATCGGGCACGAACAATCTGCACGGCACGCTCTATTACAACAGCTTCGCGCCGGCCACATCGGCCAATGACTTTTTCGCCAATCGCGCGGGCCAGCCACTGGCGGACTTTTTCTATCATCGTTACGGCGGCACGGCTGGCGGCCCGGTCTGGATTCCGAAGGTTTACAACGGCAAGAACCGCACCTTCTTTATGTACGGTATGGAAGGCATTTATGAAGCGCGCCCGCGCAACAACGGAACCTTCAACATTCCGACGCAGAAGATGCGCGCCGGCGATTTCTCCGACTTTCTGGCCATTGGAGCTTCATATCAACTTTACAACCCATTTTCGGCGCGCACCGAAGGCGCACGCATCCGGCGCGATCCGTTTTACTGCGATGCGTCGGGCAATCCGATGCCGGTCAATGCCAACAAAACACAGGCTGTCGGCACGCCTTGCAACAAACTGCCAACCGCGTTGATTAACCCTATCGCCAGAAAGTTTGTGGACACCTATTTGCCGCTGCCCACTTCGGCGGCGACAGCAGCAGATGGCACGGGCAACTTCCAACAGCCTGGCTTGCTGGAAACGGCGAAATATCAATCGCACACCATCCGCGTGGATCACGCCATCAGCGAACGGCATCGCATTTACGCGCGCACAAGCTGGTATGACCGCAACAGCGATTACAACAACTATTACAACAACATTGTTACCGGCGAATACTTCAGCTTCGTTTCGCGGCAAGGCGTGTTCGACGACGTGTACAGCTTTTCGCCGACGCTGGTGATGAATCTGCGTTACGGTTACAACCGCTTCATCCGCGTCACCAACTCGAATCCGGGCAATCGCGGTTTCGATGCGACGACGCTGGGCTTTCCGTCGTCCTACACCAATCTGATCCCGGACAGCATTCGGCGCTTCCCGCGCTTCGACATCAGCGGCTATCAGGGCACAGCCATCGGCGGCGAATATCGCCCGACCGACACGCACAACTTCGTCGGCGTGGTCAACAAAGCTCAGGGTGCGCACGCGCTCAAAGCCGGCGTGGAGTTTCGCTCTTACCGCGAAACGGACAGCTTTTTCGGCAACAACCAAACGGGACAATTCAATTTTGACAACACCTACGTGAAAGGTCCGCTTGATAATTCCGCCGCTCCGGCGCAATTGGGCTTTTCTTTCGCGTCCTTCCTGCTGGGCATTCCCAGTTCCGGCTCGATCAATCAACCGGCGGATTACGCCGAACAGTCCACCACGACGGGCATTTTCGTGCATGACGACTGGAAGGTGAATTCGCGGCTGACCCTGAACATCGGCTTGCGCTATGAAGTCGAAGGCGCGTTGACCGAGCGTTATAACCGCAGCGTCAGCGGTTTTGACACTTTCTTTTCGCAGGCTTTCGAGGGCGCGGCGCGGACGGCTTTTGCCAATGCTCAAGCCAACGCCGCGACGGCCACGCCGGAAGTCACGCAGTTTAACGTCAAAGGCGGATTGCTCTTCGCGGGCGTCAATAGCCAATCGCGCAACCTCTACAAAACACCGAGAAACAATTACATGCCGCGCTTCGGTCTGGCCTACAAACTGGACGACAAAACGGTGGTGCGCGCCGGTTATGGCATTTTCTTCGGCTTCCTGGGACAGCGTCGCGGCGACGTGATTCAAAGCGGGTTTTCAAACAGCACGCCGCTCAACGTCACGCTCAACAACGGCCTGACCTTCAACGAAACGCTTTCCAATCCGTTCCAAAGCGGATTGCAAACCATTCGCGGCGCGGCGGACGGCGGCCTGACCTTTGTCGGGCAGAGCATCACGTTCTTCAATCCGCGTCCGCTCTCGCCTTACAATCAACGCTGGCAGCTCAGCGTTCAACGCGAACTGCCGGGCGGATTCCTGGCCGAAGCCGCTTATGTGGGCAATCGCGGAACGCACATTGAACTGACTCGCAACATCAACGCGACGCCGAATAAGTTCCTGAGTACCAGCACGACGCGTGACCAGGCGCGGATTAATTACCTGTCCGCTCTGGTTCCGAATCCGTTCGTCGGCCTGTTGCCGTCGAGCGCCAGCGCGACGTTCCGCTCTTCGACCATTGCGCGCGAAAGGCTGTTGCGTCCCTTCCCGCAATTCGATGCCGTCAACACCACGACCAACGAAGGCTACTCGTGGTATCACTCCGTGCAACTGAGTTTGGAAAAGCGTTTTTCGCGCGGTTATACCTTCCAAACCAGCTACACGCTGTCGAAGTTCATGGAAGCGGTTGAATTGCTGAACGCCGCCGATCCGCGTCCGACCGAAATGATTTCGCCGGAAGATCGGCCGCATCGTCTGGCCGTCAGCGGCATTTATGAATTGCCCTTCGGCAAAGGCAAAGCTCTGTGGGGCAGCGCCAACACCGTGGCTAATATTCTGGTGGGCGGCTGGCAGGTGTCAGGCATTTACACCTTCCAAAGTGGCCCGCCGCTGAGCTTCGGCAACATTATTTTCAACGGCGATCTGAAAAACATCCGCCTGCCGGGCGATCAACAAACCTTGCAACGCTGGATCAACACCGACGCCGGATTTAACAAGGTGGCGGCGGAACAGTTGGGCAGCAACGTGCGCACTTTCCCGACTCGTTTTGGGTCCCTGCGCGCGGACAAGGTCAATAACGTTGATCTCGGCATTATGAAGAAAACCAAGATCGGTGAAGGCAGCAAGGAAATTCAGTTCCGTGGCGAATTCCTGAACGCCTTCAATCACCCGTTGTTGTTCACGACCACGATCAATCTGAATCCGACGCAGGCTGCTTTCGGGCAGCTTACTTCAGGAACGCAGGAAAACTACGCGCGCCGTGTGCAGTTGACCTTCAAATTCCTGTTCTAATCGTGGCTCGGAATATAGATTGTTGATCTTCACCGATGCCCGGCAAGCGATGAGTTTGCCGGGCATCGCACTAACGGTAACCAATAAATTCAACAGGTTTCGCTTGGCATCACGCACCAGACAAGGGATGGGATTTATGAATCAGTTTTCGCGCCTGATATACAGGTTGGCTTTGGTTGGGGTTTGGGCTGCAATTCTTGTTTCTCCGGCGTCACTGCAATTTTCATCAAATGCGCAAACGGGTGGTGGCATTGAAGCCTTGCAACAAGACTTCGAGCAGCCGCCGGATAACAGCAAAATCATGATGCGTTGGTGGTGGTACGGCCCATCCGTCGTCAAGTCGCAACTCGAACGCGAGTTGCGGACAATGAAAGCGGGCGGCATAGGCGGCATCGAAGTCCAACCGGTTTATCCGCTGTCGCCGGACGATCCGTCCACGGGCATCAAAAACCTTCAGTTTCTTTCCGATGAATTTCTGGACGCGCTGAGCTTTACCGCAGACAAATCGCGCGAACTCGGCTTGCGTCTGGATTTGACGCTCGGCAGCGGCTGGCCTTTCGGCGGGCCGACCGTTTCCGTCAGCCAATCAGCCGGACGTTTGCGCGTCGAGCGCGTGAAGGTCGGTGAAGGACAACGCCGCATTCCGATTCCGCAGATTTCCGAAGGCGAAAGTTTAATCGCGGCCTTTCTCGGCACGCGCGAAGTGACGGAACTCCGCGACGGGGCATTGTGGTTGCCGGCGCAATTAGAGGGGCAAACCGAACTTCGATTTTTCATTTCCAGCCGCACGGGGCAGCAGGTCAAACGGCCTTCAGTCGGTGGCGAAGGCTATGTCATTGACCATTACGACCGCGCGGCCACGGACAATTACCTGAAAACCGTTGGCGACCGGTTGATGCAGGCCTTTCCGACCAACAAACCTTACGCGGTGTTTTGCGACAGTCTGGAAGTCTTCAGCTCTGACTGGACGCCGGATTTTCTTGCCGAATTTCAAAAGCGGCGCGGCTACGATTTAAGGCCTTTGCTGCCCGCGCTGGCCACAGACATCGGCCCGAAGACTTCGGACATTCGCCACGATTGGGCGCAAACCCTGACCGAATTGCTCAACGAACGTTTTCTGGTGCCGATGCGCGACTGGGCCAAACGCAACAACACCAAATTTCGCATTCAAGGCTACGGCATTCCGCCGATGACCATTTCGGGCAATGCCTACGCGGACTTGCCCGAAGGCGAAGGCCCGCACTGGAAAGTGTTGCGCGCTTCGCGTTGGGCGGCGTCGGCCAATCACGTTTTTGGACGCAACGTCACTTCGTCCGAAACCTGGACGTGGACGCATTCGCCTGTCTTTCGCTCCACGCCGCTGGATTTGAAAGCCGAAGCCGATCTGCATTTTTTGCAGGGCATCAATCAATTAATCGGCCACGGCTGGCCTTACACGCCGGAAAGCGTCGAATATCCCGGCTGGCGTTTTTATGCGGCGGGCGTGCTGAACGACAAAAATCCCTGGTGGATTGTCATGCCCGATTTGGCGTTGTACCTGCAACGAATGAGCTTTTTGATGCGGCAGGGACAGCCTGCCAACGATGTGGCGCTGTATTTGCCCAACAGCGACGGCTGGGTGCATTTCGGCAATCGGCGCGGTTATATGATCGAAGCCTTGCGCGATTGCATTGGCGATGATGTTGTAGCGCGCACGCTTGAAGCCGGTTACAACCTGGACTTTTTTGACGATGAAATTTTGCAGCGGCGTGGCCGCGTGGAAAAAGGCGCGCTGGCCCTGGGCGAAAGCAAATACAAAGTCGTCATTTTGCCGAACGTCGAGCGCATGCCGCTGGAGAGCCTGAAAAAGCTGGAAGAGTTCACACGCAATGGCGGCAAGGTGATTGCCACGCGCCGCTTGCCTTCCATCGTGCCCGGCTTCAAAACGACCGAAGCCGAAACCAGTGAACTCCGCGCCATTGCCAAACGGATGTTTGAAGCGGCCAATGCGCCGGCGCATTTCGTGCCCGATGAAAATCGCGACCTTGCCGCGAAATTGCACAGCGTCTTGCCACCCGATGTGGCGCTGTCGCCCGCCGTGCCGGAAATCGGTTTCATTCGCCGACACACTGAACAAGCCGAAATCTATTTCATGGCCAATTCGTCGAACCAGCGCCACAACGTCAAAGCCAGATTTCGCGTGACTGGCTTGCAGCCGGAATCGTGGAATCCGTTTACCGGCCAGGTTGCGCCGGTCGAAGCACAAGCGCAGGAAGACGGCGGCGTCACGGTCAATCTGGATTTAGCGCCTTACGAATCGCGCGTGCTGGTCTTTACCAAACGCAAATTGCCGGACGCGCTGGCGAAAGCGACAAACGGCGCGCCATCCGCCACGATGGATTTGACGGCTGATTGGCAAGTGACTTTCGGAAACGCAGCGCCGACGAAACTGGATAAGCTGCGTTCGTGGGCGGACGACGACGCGACGCGCTATTTTTCAGGACAGGCCGTTTACGAAAAGACCTTTTCCGCGTCCGACAACCTGTTCCAGGCAGGGCAAAAAGTGTCGCTTGATTTTGGCGAAGGTCAGCCGCTGCCGGTGAAAGAAATGAAAGCCGGAATGCGCGCCTGGCTCGAGCCGCCTGTGCGCGAGGCCGCAGTGATTTATGTGAACAACAAACGCGCTGGTTCCGTCTGGTGTCCGCCGTATTCGCTGGACATCACGGGCTTGCTCAAACGCGGCGAAAATCGTTTGAAAATCGTCGTTGCCAACACCGCGCTCAATTACATGGCCGGGCGACGGCAACCGGATTACAAACTGCTCAATCTGCGTTACGGCGTGCGCTTTGAAGCGCAGGATATGGACAAAGTGCAGGCCTTGCCGTCCGGGTTGCTGGGGCCGATTCGGCTGATTCCGGCAGCAAAATGAAGATTTTCAGCGCCAAGCCGGATTTTGCGTAACCGGGGAGCAGAACTTACTGTATTGGCTGACGGTATTTGCTGACCACGATTTCCTATCGAACAACTCGAAAGCAACTCGAAAGTTTGTATCAGGAACAGACCGCAAATCTGTTCCGCTTCCCAGGGGAGAAAACCATGAGACGTTTTGCGCTGTATTTCGTGCTGGCCTTATACGCGGCCAGTTTGCTCGGCTCGAACACAACCAATGCCGCCCGCTGGACGGCGGAAATGAAAGAAGGCAAGGCGGAATTGAAGTCCACGGGGCCGCTGGCTTTTGGGCCGGACGGAATTCTGTTTGCATCTGACACACGTGCGGCGGCGATTGTCGCCATCGCCACCGGCGACACCAAACCTGCCGGCGTCAATGCCGTCAAGGTTGAAGGCATCAATCAAAAGGTCGCGGCGTTGCTTGGAACTGCCGCCGACCAGATTCTGATTGACGACATGGCGGTCAATCCCGTTTCGCACAATGTCTACCTGTCCGTTTCGCGCGGACGTGGCCCTGGGGCGGCGGCGGCGATTGTGCGAGTCAAAACGGACGGGCAGCCTGAACTCGTTTCGCTCGACAAAGTGAAGTTTTCTCGCGTGGAATTGGCCGCCGCGCCGGCGGACAAAATGGTGGGTGAGGGCAATCGCCAAAGCAATCCGCGCCAGGAATCCATTACCGATGTCGGTTTCCTGAACGGTCAGGTGATTGTTGCCGGCCTGTCGAACGAAGAATTTGCTTCGACGCTCCGTTCGGTTCCGTTCCCGTTCAAAGCTGCCGCCAATCCGACCAGCGTGGAGATTTATC
Source organism: uncultured Heliomicrobium sp. (assembly GCA_964603695.1). Lineage (GTDB taxonomy): Bacteria > Acidobacteriota > Blastocatellia > RBC074 > RBC074 > RBC074. The sequence goes on along the minus strand of CAZRXE010000953.1, from coordinate 2,313 downwards.
ACGGTTCACACGGGCGTTTTGAAACCCGCGCTCCGATCCGCACTTTCACCACCTTCAAAATCGGCAAAGAAGATCAGGTGCTGGCGGCTTATACATGCACGCCGCTGGTGCAGTTTCCGATCAACGAACTACAGCCCGGCGCGAAGGTCAAAGGCAAAACCATTGCCGAACTCGGCAACCGCAATCGTCCGCTGGATATGATTACCTACCAGAAGGACGGTAAAACTTATTTGCTGATGGCCAACAGCAGCCGTGGGGTGATGAAAATCACCACGGAGCAAATTGACAAGGCCGAAAGCATCACCGCGCCGGTGCCTGACAAAAAAGGGCTGGCTTATGAAACCATCGCAGCCTGGACAGGCGTCGAACAACTGGATCGCCTGGACGCCAAAAACGTGCTGTTGCTGGTGAAAGGCGAAGGCGGCGCGATGAAACTCGAATCCATGCCACTGCCGTAAACGGGAATTGGCAAGCTTATGAAACAGCGAAAGGCGCAATCGCGGAACAACGAACGTTTCTTAGTCCGGCGATTGCGCCTTTCGTGCGTTTTGTTGTGCTTGCTTGCAAGTTGCGCCGGCCCGAAGCCTGAATCCGCAACACAGGCAATTCGCTGGGTGACGGATTCAACCGACGCGCGCATATCCTTTGTCGAAGTTTCCGGCCTGCCGTCGAACCAATTGGCTGCGGATGCCACGCTGTGGTCTCGTTTGCTGGCGGTTTATGCCGGAGATGTCAACGCCGGGTTGCCGCCGATGGCGGGACGTTATGAGGTGCAAGCCGGAGTACTTCGGTTCACGCCGCAATTTCCGCTGGAACCGGGCGTTACTTATCGCGCGGTGTTTCAGTCGGAACAAAACCAGCCGCAGACCGCCGTTTTCCAATTGCCCGCCGCCGGCGGAGCATCCTCCACCAGCGTCAGCCAAATTTATCCCAGCGCCGATGTGCTGCCCGAAAACCTGCTGAAGTTTTACGTCTATTTTTCCGCGCCGATGAGTCGCGGGCGCATTTACGATCATATTCATCTGCGCGAAGCTTCCGGCAAGGAAGTCGAATTGCCGTTTTTGCAAATTGACGAAGAGCTGTGGAATCCGGCGATGACGCGCTTGACGTTGTTGCTCGATCCGGGGCGAATCAAACGCGGCGTGCGCCCGCTGGAAGAAGTCGGCCCGGCGTTGCAAATCGGAAAGCATTACACGCTGGCGATTGACCGCGCGTGGCGTGACGGCGCAGGCGCTCCGCTCAAGCAAGGCTTTCAAAAAAGCTTCAGCGTCGGTCCGTCGGATCGCGAACCGATTAATCCGAAGCGTTGGCAAATACAGCCGCCAACCGCCGGCACGCAAGCGCCGCTTTCGGTCAATTTCACAGAAGCGTTGGATCACGCGTTAGCGCAGCGGTTGATTGCCGTGACCGCCGAATCCGGCGAGAGCGTGGCAGGAACCATAGCAATTGCCGAAAAAGAACGCCGCTGGTTGTTCACTCCCACCGATGCCTGGAGAGGCGGACGCTATCGTCTGGTCATTCAAACCACAATCGAAGACTTGGCAGGAAACAACATCGGCAAAGCTTTCGACGTGGATTTGCAGGCGGGCGGACAAACGCAAATCGAGGTTCCGCCGGTAAAACTGTCCTTCGAGATTCGCTGAGTATTCCTGCTCAAATTGCGTAATGAGAAGTGGCAAGAATCTACAAGGCAAGGAAGTCATGAAAGATCAGCTTGAAACAACACCTTCGCGCCAACTGTCCCGCAGCATCGGTGCGATTCTCGCGGGTTTTGTCGCCGTGGTCATCGCGCATCTCGGTACGGACGCTGTGATGCACGCCACTGGTGTATTTCCGCCGTGGGGACAGCCGATGGCTGATGCGCTATTTTTGTTGGCGACGATTTATCGTGCGGGATTTAGCGTGGCGGGCAGTTATTTGACGGCACGGCTAGCGCCTAAACGGCCAATGGCGCACGCGCTAACGGGAGGAATGATCGGCGTCGTTCTGGGAACTGTCGGCGCTGCGGCAACCTGGAATAGTGGCCCGGAGTTCGGGCCGCATTGGTATCCGATTGCGCTTGTTGCTCTGGCGCTGCCATGCGCATGGGCGGGCGGCAAACTTCGCGAACGGCAACTGCGCAAGAGCGGTGCGCCGCCGTCGGCCGGCCCCTGATCCAAACATCACGAACCAGGGCGAATCTCACTTGCTCTGTCCTGTAGTGAATTCGATCACTTGTTTGTCCTGCAACAAACGTTCGCGCAATTTGGCGTAAGGCACATCCTGCACAGCCAGTTTGCCGTCAATGGCCAGTGCTGCCGCCGTTGCCGCCGA
>CAZRXE010000952.1:0-6583 GCA_964603695.1 uncultured Heliomicrobium sp. | reverse complement strand
GCTGCGACAAGGTGGTCGTCACCGTCACGTTGTCCGTCAACAATCCGCCGTTCGCGCCGCCTGCCAGTGGATTCGCAATCGGTGTGTTGCGGCGGTCGTAAAACATGCTGGACGAAAGCGCGGGATCATAAACGCCTTCCGCCGCGCGCACGTCGAATTCGTTCATCTGCACATTGAAGCGTTCGACTTCGATGTCGCGATTGTTTTCCAGCGCCATCAACATCACATCGCGCAAGGTCATCGTTGCGCGCTTGCCCGCATCCACGCCGACGCGCTTGTCCGATTGCGGATTGCTTGATTGCGGATTGCGGATTGCGGATTGCGGATTCGCGGTTGGTGAGCTTTCCTGTGCTAAAGCGTCAATGCTTAAAAAAAACGTCAGGAAAACTAAAAACATCGCGGCGAAAATCCGCAATCCGCAATCCGCAATCCGCAATCTCAATTCTTGTCTAATCATTTCAAAACTCCTTCCCCGCTTGTTGCTCTTTCGCTTTTCGATAAACGACCGCCGCCGCCGCCACGTCTTCGATGGCGAGGCCGAGCGATTTGAAGAGCGTGATTTGTTCATTCGTCGTGCGCCCAGGCATTTGGCCTGCAACCACGTGGCGCAATTCCTTCACTCGTTCCCAGGTCAGCAAGCCTTTTTCAATCGCCGTCACGAATTCGCCGGATTCCATCTTTGCTTGATCGAGCGAATCCACCGTCAGCAACGCGGCACGCTTGATGGCTTCATCATCGAATTCGCGGCGCATTATAGAATTGCCTCCGGCGGCGTTGATGTGTACGCCGGGTTTGAGCCACGCGCCTTCCAGCACGGGTTCGCGCGCCGAAGTGATCGTGATGAGAATGTCCGCGTCAGCCGCCGCTTCGCCGCTTTCAACCGGATGAATGTTTGTCAGGTTCCGTTCCGCCGCCATTTGTTGGCAAAACCGCTCGCGGTTTTCCGGCTTACGGCTGAAGACTTTGACTTCTTCAATTTGGCGAACGGCGCAGACTGCTGCCAACTGGCTTTGCGCCTGCCAGCCGGTTCCGTAAACGCCGACGGTCTTTGCGTCTTCGCGGGCCAAATACTTCGTTGCCACGCCGCTGGCTGCGCCCGTGCGCATTTGGCCCAGCTTGTCGGCTTCGATGAAGGCCAGCAATTCTCCGGTAATCGCGTCAAACAGGCTGACATAAAACCGTGCCTGTCCGCGTGCCACGGTGTAAGACTTCAAGCCGAGCAAGCCTTTGAACTCCGCAAAGTTCGACAGCGCCCCGCTCATCGTCATCAACACTGCGCCTTGCGCGCGCACGCGACGGCGCGGCTCATTCGTAGCCTCGCCCGTGGCTTGCAGTTTGAAGACGGATTCAACGGCCGAGAGCGTCTCTTCCATCGTCAGGAGTTTTGTGACTTCTTGCTCAGTCAGAAAAATTGGCATAGCTGTCCTCATTTATTGATCGAACCGAATATAGACGAGGTTGCTGTTGCCGCTTTTTGTCGAATGCCGCCGGTCAGCGAATCCCATCTTTTCCCAAGCTTTCCCCACATAGCCGAGTTGATTGCATCGTCAAACAGCGAATATGCCACCGGCGTGACCAGCAAAGTCAGCAGCAAACAGAGCGTTTGTCCGCCGATGACCACCACCGAAGTCGAGCGATTGATACCTGCGCCGGGACCGCTGCTGATGGCCAGCGGGGCCATGCCGGCGACGAAGGCAATCGTCGTCATCAAGATCGGGCGCAGACGGTCGCGGCTGGATTGCACCAGCGCGTCGTGGCGTTCCATGCCTTTGGCGCGCAATCCGTTGGCGTGGTCAATCTGCAAGATGGAATTCTTCTTCACCATCCCGAACAGCACTAGCAGGCCGAGCATTGTGAACATATTGAACGCCTGTCCGGTCAGCAGCAGCGACACCAGCGCAAACGGCAAACTCAGTGGCAAGGCCAGCAAGACTGTGATCGGGTGGATGAAGGATTCAAACTGTGCCGCCAGCACGATGTACATGAAAATAAACGACAGCAGAAAAGCCATGATGAATCCGCGCCCGGTGCGCGCCAGTTCCTTGCTGTTGCCGGAAACGCCCGCGACGTACTCCGGCGGCAGATTCATCGCTTTCACTTCGGCATTGAGTACGTTGAGCACAGCGCTTTGCGAAAAGCCCGGTTTCAGGTTCGAGGTCAGCAGCACTTGTCGTTGTCGTCCCAGGCGTTCAATCACAGTCGGGCCAGTGGCTTCCTGCGTGCGAACGATGTTATCCAGTCCGACGCTGCCCAGGCGTATTGACGGCACGTTCAGTTGTCGAATGCCTTCGGCGTCAACGCGGAAGCTTTCGTTGGCGCGGACGTGAACTTCGTATTGCTCGCCGCCTTCGTTGTAGGTGGAAACTTGATCGCCGCCCACCAGCAATCGCAGGCTTTCGGCCACGTCGCGGATGCTGACGCCTAGATCGGCGGCTTTCTGCCGGTCAATCAACGTGCGGAGTTCGGGTTTGCCGAGGATCAATGAACTGTCAGCGTCCACCACGCCGGGCAGAGATTTCATTTTGTTCAGCAACCGTTGTGAGTACTGTTCCAGTTTGCCCAAATCCGGCCCGCGCAGCATGAAGGCGATGTCTGAATTGAAGCGCCCGCCGCCGCTGATGGCCGCCACCGGCGAAACCACCGGGCGCAGGTTGTAAGACTCGAACTTCGGCAACACTTCATCGCGCACTTTGCCCATTACGACGAATTGCGAAATGGGACGTTCGGCCAGCGGTTTCATCTTTACGTAAATGGTCGCCAGATTTTGTGTGCGCTGCTGGTCTTCGCCGATGGTCGTCATAGTGTAATTGATATACCCGTCCTTTAATTCGCGAATGCCGGTGGCAACTTTCTGCGTGATGTCCAATGTTTTTTGCAACGAAGTTCCTTCGGGCGCGCGGATCGAAACCTCGAATTCGTCCTGATCGTCTTGGGGGAAGAAGTTGAAGCCGACGTATTTGGCAAAGCCCACAGGCGAAAGCACCACCAGCACCGCCGTCAGCACGATGACCCAGCGATGGCGTAAGGAGAAGATCAACATTTTGGCGTAAACGCGATCCAGCAACCGCATGATTAACGAAGCCTTTTCGCCTTCAGGCTTTTTAGCGCCTTCAGGCGGCATCTCGTCAGACTTTCGTTTCAACCGTTTCAACATTCGCGCGCTGAGCATAGGAGTCAGCGTGAAGCTGATGAGCAGCGAAACCATGATCGCAAAGGCCATTGTCAGCGCCACGCTTTTGAAAAAGCGTCCGGGAATGCTTTGCATAAAACCGACCGGCAGGAAGATCACGACCAGCGACAGCGTCGTCGCCATCACCGCCATGCCGATTTCGCGCGTCGCTTCGATGGCGGCTTCAAAGGGACTGAAGCCTTTTTCTTCGATGTATCGAAAAATGTTTTCCAGCACGACGATGGCGTCGTCAATCACAATGCCGACCGAAAGCGTCAAGCCCAGCATCGAAGGGCCGTTGAGCGTGATGCCCGCGTATTCCATCGCAGCGAAGGTGGAAATGATCGAAGTCGGAATGGCGATGGCCGCGATGATCGTCGCGCGGACGTTCTGCATAAACAGTAGCACGACCAGCGCCGCCAGAATCGAACCCAGAATCAAGTGTTCGCGGATGGCGTGAAATGACGCGATGATGAAAATAGACTGGTCGCGCACCACGTCCAGCGAATAACCGGCAGGCAAACCTTTTTGAAGTTCAGTCAGGCGCTCCTTGATCGCGTCAATGACATCAATGGTGTTTGTGCCGGATTGGCGGCGGACTTGCAGCAGCAACGCGGGTTTGTCGTTCAATCGCCCAGCGGTCAGTTCATCTTCCACGCCGTCTTCTGTGTGACCGACATCGGAAATCTTGATCGGGTAGCCGTTGCGATTGGCGACGACGATGTTGTTGAAATCGGCCACAGATTGCAGCCGCCCCAGTGTTCGCAAAGTCAGTGTGCGGTCGGTTTGTTCAATGCGTCCGCCGGGAACTTCCAGGTTTTGCGTTTGCAACGCCTGCGAAACGTTGGCCACTGTCAGGTTGTACGCGCGCAGCTTGTCGCCATCCAGGTAAACATTGACTTGCCGTTTGCGTCCGCCAACGATGAAAACCTGTCCGACGCCGTTGATTGACTCAATCTGCCGCCGCAGAAACTTGTCGGCGAACTCCGTCATTTCGCGAATGTTGCGATTGGACGCCACCGAAATGGTCATGATCGGCGTGGCGTCGGGATCAAGTTTTTCAATCGTCGGCTGATCTATCGTTTGCGGCAGATTGGGCAAGGCGCGGTTGATCTTGTCGCGCACGTCCTGCGCGGCGCTGTCCAAGTCGCGCTCCAATTCAAAAGTCACGAAGACGAGCGACACGCCTTCCGCCGAACTCGAACGCAATTCTTCAATGCCACTGATGGTGTTGACGGCTTCTTCGATCTTGTCTGTGATCTCAGTTTCAACTTCCTGCGGCGCGGCTCCGGGCAAGCGCGTGGTGACTGTGATGATTGGGAATTCGACGCGCGGGAAGCGTTCAACGGTCAGTCGGTTGTATGAAAAAACGCCCAAGACCATCAAGGTCATAATGAGCATCGTGGCGAAAACCGGACGCCGCACGCAAATTTCAGCCAACTTCTGCATAGCTTCTCCCTCCTTCTGGGTTCTTTCTATTTGCCGGCTGTGACTGCCGTGCCTTGTTGCAGTTTGTCAGTGTTGCTGGTGGCGACGCTTTCGCCTTCGCTGACGCCTTCGACAACTTCAATCAAATCGCCTTCGGTCGCACCGGTTTTGACAATACGTTCGACGGCCTTGCCGTTTTCGATGACAAAGACTTTGGCGAGTCCGGCGACTGTGACGACTGCGCGGGCGGGAATCATCACCGCAGGCGCGTCCTTGGCGGTGATGAGTTGGGATTTGGCGAACATGCCCGGACGCAGCAAATTGCCCGCGTTAGCGACTTCAGCTTCAACGGTCAGAGCACGCGTCTGTTCATTCAGCGAAGCGCCGATGCGAACCACACGACCCGTAAAGCTTCGACCGGGAAAAGCTTCGACGTTCAAAGTCATTGTTTGTCCTTTGCGGACGGCGGCGGCGTAAGCTTCAGGAATGTCGGCGCGCAAGCGCAACGGATTGATTTTGACCAGCGACGCGATTCTGCCGCCGACGGCCAGATAGGAACCTTTGGCGGCGAGTTTTTCTTTTACAGCGCCGGTGATCGGCGAACGCACGACAGTGTCGGTGATGGCTTTTTTGGCCAGCGCCAAAGCCGCGCGTTGCTGTTCGGCTAGCGCCAGTTGCTGGTTGACGGCGTCCATCGCCGCTTGATAACGCGCCTGCGCGGCATTGTGATTGATGGTTGCTTGATCGAAAACCGAGCGCGCGATGTCGCCGTTTTCAATCAGCTTGGTGTTGCGATCCAAATCCATCTTGGCCCAATCGAGCGCGGTCTTGGCGACTCGAACGTCTGCGGCCTGTTGCGGATCGAATCTGTCTCCCTCCTTCATTCCGAGCCGCGCCAACGTTTGCTTTAGCGTGGCTTCGGCCTGTTCGACTTTCAATTTGGCGTCGCGTTGATCTATCACGGCAATCACTTGCCCTTGCGTGACAAAACCGCCGAAATCCACGTTCAGTTGCGACAGCTCGCCCGCCACTTGGGCTGAAACGACGACTTCATCATCCGCCGCCAGCGAACCCACCACCTGCACATCGCGCTGCAAACCACGCTTGATGGCTGCCGCTGTTGTTACGTCCACTGCCGCAGGCGTGGACGACGCAGCCGGTTTGGCGGCGGCTTCGGCGGTGACTTCCTGCTTCTTGCTCGCGTTGGAACAAGCTGCGTCTGTCAAAACCAGCAAGAGCGTCAGGCCGAGCGTCAAACCGGTGTTGCTTAAATTCAAAGTCAGTTTCTTCTCCTGAAACGATTTTTTCTCAGTCATTCGGTTCACCTAAAATTCGCCCGAAGGCTTTTCTTGAAGCGTTACTTTTTTTCCTCGCGGTTGCGGCGACAAAGCGGTCATCGAGGTCAGAAACAGGTTGGTGAATTGTTCCGCCGCTTGTTGATTGGTCAACGTCATAGGTTCGCTGTCATAGCGTTGGAAAAACTTCTTGAACATAACTTGATTGATAATCATTCCGATAAAACATCGCACTGCCGTCTTCGCATTCATCTGGCGAAAGACGCCTTGCTTGATGCGTTTTTCAACGTAACTCGTCAACTGGCGATGTGTCTTGGCAATGTGGTTACGATAGATCATCTCGGCGAGTTCATGCCCTTCCAGCGCGCTGTAAAGCAGAATGCGCATGGCCATTTCGTCCTGGTCGTGGAATTCCAAAATCCTGAAGGCCAGCGATTCGAACACGCGGCGGTCATCGCCGGCCTCCATTGCTTCGTGCAACAGGGTTTGCATTTGCTGCGCGGGCGGCGATTTCGCCTTGTCATCCATAATCGCCGCATAAAGCTCGCTCTTGGTCGCGAAGTGACGATAAATAATCGCCTCGTTCACCCCAGCGGCCAAAGCAATCTCTTTGGTCGTCGTGCCGCGAAAACCGCGTTGCGAAAACAACTGCATGGCGACTTCCAAAATCTGCTGCCGACGATCTTCGGCG
>CAZRXE010000951.1:0-1638 GCA_964603695.1 uncultured Heliomicrobium sp. | reverse complement strand
ATGACGAACGCGGCGGCGTTCGAGAAATCAAGACTGACACCTAACGCTCGTTGCTGACTTAAGTGGTTGTCCGGCGTTAGGCGCGCGCAGCGTTGCGAATTGAGCGCGTTTTCGGCGGACGCGATCAAGACATTGAATGGTTGACTATCGGCAATCGAATTTACATCGTGCAATCCCGGCCTTACGTTGAAAAGTAAAATGAAACCTGCCCGCACAATCATTTTTGTCCTGACCTTCGTGTGTTTGTTGATGATGTCCGCGTGTTCACAACCGGACCCGCAAGCGGAACGGCAACGCGTCATCGCTGAGACTTTCGCCAAATGGAAATCCTGCGTATCTGACGCCGAAGCCGAGGGCGATGTGAAACTCGCCGTCACCGCCGTCATGCGCCGGCCTGATGAAGTCACAGTGCGCTTGGTCGCCTACGCTTTGGACAAGCCTGTTGAATTCGACGCGCCGGTTTATTCGCTGAGCCGTGGCCGCTGGTTGATTGATGAAAAAGCCAGAGCTTATTTGCTGGATGAACAATGCCGCGAATATAAATTGAAAGGCCGAAAGTCGGGGTCGGAAGTGCCGGTTCCTCTGGATGGCCGAATCAAACTGGCGTCCGGCCAGGCGTTTGAACTCGCGCTCAGCTTTTCGCCTGTGCCGGAGGAGGTGAAGATGGGAGTGCTGGTTTACGGAAAGCGGGTTTTGCCGTTTTCGATTGCTCAACCGTGAACTTGCCGTGTGTATCAGCCCGCAATCGAAGCCTGGGATTGGTGCTTTTCACTTTTGGCATAAAACGACGCGCCGCAATTTCGACAGGAATACGCTTTGTGTTCAGTGATGGAAAGAACCGTGCGTTCCAGGAAGTTTCTGTGCCGTCTTTTGATGTTGCGCGAACTGCATTCAGGGCAAACCTGCACTGAAGAGGAATCCGCAAGCCTGTCGTTTGGCAACGGCTTGGCTTCCTGGACGTGAACCCGCGTGATTTCAGTGCGCAGGTCGTTGCGCACAGGCGTGATGTGATCGGTCACAATTCGCATTTCCTGTGAGTCGCGCGAAGAAGACTGAATGCCAAAACCTAGTTGTTCCGGCGGTGGTGCGCTTTGTTTCAAATCAACTTTTTCCGCCGTGGAATCCCGGCGAATCGCGGTCAAATCAACCGCCGGTGTGGCAGGGAACTCATCGGCTTTTTTCATGAACACGCGCGGTCGGCGAGTTTTTGGCGGCAGAGGACAAAAAGCACGAAACGGATAGTTGCAGTGATCGCACAATAAGCCGCGAATGCCGAAAATTCGCAAATAAAACGGCGCTGGTTTGTAATCGTTACGAATCCGGGAACTATCACAGGATGGACAAGTCACCATCGAAAAAATCTCCTTAAATACTCTCAAGCGATTGTTGCGGGGCCGGAGAAGGAGCGGGGTCTTGGGTCTTTATTTCAGCGATGCGGGAACGAGATTCACTTGGGCGTCTATCAACGAAGCCGTAATTTAACACTTCATCGCGCGACGTGAAAAGTGAAAACTTGATTCACGTCTTTTGAGTCGGCTGAGTCGCCGGGCCTCGAGGCGTTACAGGCGCAAAACGTCCGCCTTTGTGCAGGCGGTAACGTTCGTTGCGCCAGAGAATCTCGCGGCCTTTCAGTCCGCC
>CAZRXE010000950.1:0-2903 GCA_964603695.1 uncultured Heliomicrobium sp. | reverse complement strand
TGCGCGTATACCGTCCGGCATTGGGATAACCGCCGCTACGCAAATGAAATTCAGTCAGTGCCGAAAGCAGATTTTCGCGCTGCAAGTCGCTGCCGTTCGTCAAAGCATTGGCCACGCGCACAGCCATGCGGCGGCTGGCTTCGTGGTGGCCTTGTTTGGCGCGCTCGCGGTCTTCGGGCGTGGCCAGCAGCGCCACCCAGTTGTTGTAAAGGTAACGCACGTTTTCATCGGCCAAGCTGTAAAAGTTCTCCCGCAACGCGCGCTGCACCCAGGGATGTTCCGGTTGCGCCATTCGCGCGACGAAAGCATCGGCAATGCGTTCCTGCAAAGCGTCGTCGCGCGTCCACCAGAACCATTGCATCAGAGATTTGGCAGCCTGCATTCGCACAGGGACAGATGAATCCGCCAGCAGGCCGATCAGTTTGTCCGCAATCTCCGTCTGTGACGTCAGGTAAGAAAAATGCTGTGCAAAGATGCGCGTTGCCGCCCATCTGGTACGCTCGTTTTTGCCGGCGAGTGCCGACTTCACAGCGTCAACCGTATTCGTGCCTAAGTCTTTGTGCGAATGCCCGCTCAGTGTGAGCTTGCCGCTGAAAGGCGAAAATCCGGACTTCGTTGCAATTCGGCGAATTGCCTGTGCTGCGGCAAGCTGCACCATTTTGCTGCGGTCACCAAGTGAGCGAGTCAACGGCATAGACGCGCGTTCATCGCCCACGCGCCCCAACGCCACCGCTGCCGCCGCGCGCATCATCGGCTCTTCGCTCCGCAAACTCGTCAGCAAATCATCCATTACGAACCCGCCCGGTTTGTCCCAAACGTTGTCCATTTGCTCCAGTCGCAAGATGGCATCGCGTTCCGCCAATTTCGCGGGCAGAGCGTCAAAACCCTGCTGCCAACCTCGCTGCGGCGCGGTTTTGTAAAACTCGCTCAGCGCCATGACGGCAAACTGCGTTTCGCGAAACGGCGTGCGGAAGTTTTCGTAAGTCTGGCGCGGATCGAACCAACCGCCGAAGCTTTGCTGCCGGCTCAGCAAAAACTTCAGCGATTTGGCCACTTGCGGATGCTCCGGTTTGTAACCGGCGCGCGCCAACGTGTAGAGGCAATGGTAGGTTTGAAATTCCACCGGCGTACTCGACGGCTCAAACAGCATTGACCATTGGCCGTCTTCGCGTTGCAACGAAAGAATGCGTTCGGCGTTGCGTTTGATTTTGTCGGCATAACCGACCGGATCAATTTCGGCGAAAGCCAGCGTTTGGTAGCAAAGGTCAATCAGGTTTTTGTGCGCGTCCTGTTCCAGCAGCGAGCGTATGCGGTCGCGGTATTCGCGGTCGGACGCCGTGAATGCCGAATCGAGTTTCACCAGTTGATCGAACACACGCCAACTGTACCAGGCCACTTCGTAGGTGCTGACAATCGGCGTGTTGCCGTTGGTTTCGTCGTTCGGCAGCGCGGTGCGGCCTTTGTAATAAATCTTCAGGTAATTGGCGACGCCGCGCAGCAAGGCGATGTTGTGCGGCAGATTGAATTCACTTTCGTGAATGTTGACCAAGCTTGCCAAACGGCTCATGACGTTAGCCGAGGCGCTGATAACGCGCGTCCACGAAGCTTCGGGAAAGCCGTAAAACGGGCGCGGATTATTGGCCAGTCGCTCGGTCAGGAATTCGAGCGACGCGCGTTTCGTCACAGCGTAGCCGTTGTGTTTGGCCGTCAATTCGGCGCGCGTGGGAAAGTGCGTGGCGTGGCAGGCAATGCAAAGCTGCGTTTCGGCATGCGGACTGCTAACACGATTGACAATGCCGCCGTGGCGCGGCGTGTTGGCGTGCCAACTGTCGCCCGCGCTGATGATGTAATCCATTCCGGCACGAATTGCTGCACCTGGATTGTTAAACGGCGGCACGTCATAAACCGAAGTCCGCAGTTGATACAACACGTGATTGGCATCCACGCGAACATAATAAGTGCCGCGTGAAATCAGCCGCACGGTGAATTTATTGCCCGGCAGCACCTGAACTTCGTGCGGCGGACTGACCGGATCCATGCCGTCTTCGTAAACTTTGGCTTCGTTGTTTTCGACTTTGAAGACGGAAACATCCACCGGCAAGTTGTCGCGTTCCGGCAAATCCAACTCGAAATGAACAAGCTTCGGCTGCTCGCCATCGTAGCGGAAATTGAACCAATCCACGCCGCCTTCGGGCATCACATCGCCGGTCGCGAATTCAGGCGTCTGCTGGTAAGGCAACAACGACTTGGCGGGTTTGGCATTGAGCAGTTGAATATACGGTTTGTCATCCGCCGAAGCCCATATCGTCTGGCCGAGTTTGAATTCATTGGCGTCGCGCCAGGTGTCGTTCGGTTCGGCTTCAACAGCGGTTTTCGCGGCTTTGCTTTCCGGCCATTCAACAACCGAAACGTTGTATTCCACCGCCGCGCGCGAAGCCGAAGTGATTTCAGCTTCGGTTGCCCCAGCTTTGGTTGCTCCCGCCGCGCGAAACAGCAGATACAAATCAGGATCGCCCGCGTACAAGGTCTTGCTTGCAACGACTGTCTGCCCAGCGCGCAGCGTCACCGTCAACGAATCCGTTTCGCCCAATGCCGCCGGCGCGGGCAGCGAAACCGTCAGCGAATGAATTTTCCCGGCGTCGGCAACCGGCAGCTTCAGCCGCTTGCTTGCGCCCGGCGCAATGCGTTCACTGATTCCCAACACCTTTTTGAATCCGTCGCGCGAATCTGCGCTAAATGCCGCGCGAGGCATCCCTTGAACGGACACAATAACCGCTGAAAACACGAGCAGGCAGCAAAGCTGAACGTTCCTGACTTTCACCGCAATCCTCCTGAAGAAGAATGATTTTGAACGCCAATGGGCTAAATTTTTTGATTGTTGATCTATCGAATCCCACTACATC
>CAZRXE010000949.1:0-3226 GCA_964603695.1 uncultured Heliomicrobium sp. | reverse complement strand
GCGCAAGCAATCCGGCGACGACTTTCAGCACGGTGGTTTTGCCGCAGCCTGACGGGCCTAGCAGCGCCACAAGTTCGCTCGCGCGAATCGTCAATGTGAAATCACGCAGCGCCTGCGTCTCGCCGTAACTGACGGACAGATTTTCAAGCGTCACTTCAGTCATTGGCGCAGCACCTTTTCGCGCCAGTCTTTTTCCAGCCGTTCCAGGTATTCGCTGTCCGGTTCGGACAGTTGATGCCGTGCCAGTTCGGCGATGGAAAGCGTGGCCGGGCCAAGCGGCAAGGCTTCGGCAGCGGCGCGATCCGTGGGCGTCAGGCTTTCGAGCGCGAGCGGAAAGAGCGATCCCAATTCCCTGCCCTGCTCCAAAGTGTGCGCGGGCGACATCAAATGATTGATGACCGCGAGCGCGCCCGCCGCGTTCGCCGCGTTGAAGGGCACGGCCAGATAGCTGTAATTGCCTATGGTTCCTTCTTCAAAAACGAAGGTGCGCGCCGTAGCAGGGTATTCGCCGCGCGCGATGCGTTCGGACGCGAAGCTCGGCCCGTAGCTCATCGTGAAATCAATTTCGCTGTTGGCGAACAACCGGTCTGCTTCTTTGGGCGAGGCCGGATAGGTTTCGCCTTTGCGCCAAAGGTGGGGTTTGATGTCGTTGAGATAAGCGATGGTCGCGGCGGCGGCGCGTTGATAAAGCTGTTCGTTGAATGTGCCGTCGTAAGCAGCGTCTAGTTTCAACTCTCGCAACAAAATGTGGCGAATGAAGGCAGAGCCTGTGAAATCGGGCGGCGCGAGGTAACTGAATCTGCCGGGATGCGCTTTGATCCATTCGCGCAGTTTTTCCAATGAACGCGGAGGTTCGGCGATGCGTGCCGTGTCGTAAGCCAAAACAAACTGCGCGCGTTGATAGGGCGCTTCGTAACCTTCGACCGCCGTGCCGAAATCGCGACGGCGGGCATCGGCGGAAAAGTGTTTGATATTCGGCAATTGTTCGGCGAACGGGCCCCACAACACTCCGCCTTGTTTGGCAGTGCGGAAGTTTTCGCCGTTGATCCAAACCAGATCAATCGTGCCGCTGGAGGTTTTGCCAGCACCTTTTTCGTTGAGCAGTTTATTGACGATGTCCGCCACGTCGCCCACAGGCACGAAACGCAGCGTGATGCCATATTGCTGTTTGACGGCGGCGGCGACTTTGCTTTGGTAATAACGGTTGCGAACTTCGTCGCCCGACCACATCGCGAAACGGACTTCGCTGCCTTTGGCCCGGGCGAGGATGTCTTCCCAATGGGCGCGGGCGAATTGTTCGGCAGTCAGTGTTGATGCGGTTGGCGGCGAAGTCTTCGCGCAACCGACCAGCAGAGTGAGAAAGACAAAGAGCGTTAAAACCGGATGAACTAAAGCAGAATTTTTGTTCTTCATTGTTTGCGGATTTGGCAAGTGTCATGAGTCTTGAAAAGTAGAGAACAGTGTTCTTCTATTTTCCATATACAAGTTGGAATTTTTCATTTGTCATTGATCGCCGACCTTACCGAGAAATGTCTGCATTGATTGGCCAATGGCCAATTTCAAATTTCATATCGCAAATGGAAAATAAGCAGCCAAGCGTTATCCGGTACGTGAAACTTGCAGCAGATTTCGACTACTTCCCTTCTTTCAAAAAACGCGCGACGGAAAACGCCACACTCGCGGCGGGCGCTAAAAAGACCAGCGACAGTGCCGCCGCAATCGCTTCGTCGCCGCCGCGTTGAAATGAAACCAGCGCGAGCGGCAGCGTGACGATGCGTCCGCCGCCGATCAATAACGTTGTCAGGTATTGGCTCCACGAAATCAAAAACGCGAATGACGCAGCGACGGCCAATCCCGGCGCGATGGCCGGAAAGGTGACGTGGCGCAAGACGGCGAAAACATTCGCGCCCAGTGTGCGCGCCTGCGCTTCGTAATCCGGATCGAGCCGCGAAAAGCTGCCGGTCAGCATCAGCGTTGCGTAAGGAACCGTGGCAATCAAATGCGACAATGCCACGCCGATGATCGTGTCCGTCAATCCATAGCGCAAGAACAGCGCGTGCACGCCCATCGTCGCAGCCAGCGGCGGCGTCAGCACAGGCAACAACAAGGCGAAAATCACGGCGCGTTTGCCGCGAAACTCCCGCCAGGCCAGCACGCGCGCCGCCGGCAAGGCCACCAGCACCGCCAGCAACGTCACCAGCAAAGCAATGCTCAAACTCGTAACCAACACAGAGAGAATTTCCGCCGTCGGCGAAAAAACGTATTGCCAGGCGCGCAAACTCCAGGCGGGCGGCGACAACGACGGCCAGAACCAGTTTTGCGCCAGCGAACGAGCCGCCAACAACAACAGCGGAATGACCGCCAATCCGCTGATGGCAACCATCGCCGCCCACTTTCCCATTTTTTCCGAGGCAATCTTCATCACAGAATAAACGGACGATCCAGGCCGAGTAGCGCGCGCGTCAATCGCAGATAAGCCCAGGCCAATGCCGCCGTCAGCAACGTGCTGAACACGGCCAACGCAATCGCGCCGGGACGCGCCGTCAGATTCGCGTCCAAATATCTTTGCTGCGCGACGACCGAAAGCATTGCCGGATACGGACGCCCCAGAAGGTAAGGCACTTCAAACGCACCGAAGATAAACGCGAACACCAGCAGCGATGACGAAACCACGGCGGGCGCAACCAGCGGCAAGGTGACAAAACGGAATCGCTGCCACGTCGAAGCGCCCAGCACGCGGGCCGCTTGTTCATAGTCATCGCCCAGACGCGCCAGCAGCGCCAACGTCATCAAGGCGATGAACGGAACCTCCTTCAAAACGTAAGCCAGCACGATGCCCGCACCGTAACGGTCATTGATGAGCGCGGGAACGTCAGCCGGTTGAGTGATAAAGCCGAGCGCGAAAGCAGCGCGCGCCAGCAAACCGCTCGGCGCAATGACGGTGATGAGCGCGCCGGCCATTGCCAGATGCGGTACGGAGAGCGGGATTTGCAGCAGCAGATTGACGACGCGGCTGCGGCGCGCCACTTCGCGCAAGCTCAGCGCCAGCGCCAATCCCAGCAAGGCAGAAATCGCCGTTGCCGTCGTGGCCAGCTTCAGTGTCAACCACAGCGAAGCGTGAACCTCGCCGTCCGTCCAAAGCGCCTCATAGTGACGCAGCGTGAAAGCGTTCTCGCCCGTAGCCGCGAAATAACCCAGGCTCTGTGCCGTCGCCAGCGCCAGTCCG
>CAZRXE010000948.1:0-1803 GCA_964603695.1 uncultured Heliomicrobium sp. | reverse complement strand
CCGAAGCCGGCACCTTCGTAACGATAAATGTTCGTGTCGGTGTAATTTTCAGTCCAGGCCAATAGCTCGCCACTTCGCGAAATGACCGGATTAAGTGGACTTACGCCGAGGTTCATCCGCTCAGGCGCGCCGCCTTCGGCTGAAATACGCCACAGATTCGGTCCGCCGCCCAGATTGGCAGAATAAATAATTTCGCGATTGTCGTTCGTCCACGTCAGCCCTCCATTGAGCGGGCGTTGGTCGAAGGTCAGTCGCCGTGGCGCGCCGCCGACGGCTGGAATCGTGAACACTTCGCGCGCCGACATACTGAAACTGCGAATAAACGCGATTTGTTTTCCGTCTGGCGAAAAGGCCGCCACGCCGTCCGACGTTTGCATTGAGAGTTGCGTCAGCGCGCGCGCTTCGCCGGTTTCGACCGACAAGAGCAGCAGGTTGCTGTTCTTTTGCTTATCGGCGGGGCGGCTGCAAGTGACCAGCGTCCGGCCATCCGCCGACCACGACAGCGTGTAAACGCCGTCGCCGATGCGGCGCGCGGCTCCGCCCAGGGCAGAGACCAGATAAACGCCTTTCGCGTCGCCGTTGCGCAGGAAAGCGATGTAACGTCCGTCCGGCGACCAGACCGGGCAGGAATCATCTTCCGGCGTGTTAGTCAGTTGCAGCGGTTCGCCCTCCCCGATCACTTTGATGTAAATGTCGCGCGTGACATAAACCGCGTCCTTGCCCGACCAGGCGAACGCAAAATGGCTGCCGTCAGGCGAAAAGCAGGCGTGGTCTTTGAGGCCGGGAAAGGTCGTCAACGGCACGATGCGCGGCGGCGGCCTGAAGATTTTCTTTGGCTGCGTCAACCAGTAAACCGCGCCTGCCGAAACACTAAGCAGCAAGCAAGCCGAGATTATCTGCCAACTGTGGCGGCGCGGCTTGGCGGCGGATTTGGTTTGCCCGCTGACGGGCTTACCAAATGGTGTCGCAGAAATACGCCGGCGCGGATGTTCAGGCGCGGCTCCGACCTGCTTGAGATCGGCCAGCAGTTCACCGCTGGATTGGTAACGTTCCGCCGCATCTTTCCGCAACGCCTTGCCGACGATACGTTCCAGTTCGTCCGGCGTTTCCGGCGCGAAGTCGGCAAGCGGCGGCGGGTCTTTGTCCAGCAACGCGGCGAAGACTTCCGCCGACGTTGCGCCGGGAAAGGGCGGTGCGCCCGTCACCATTTCGTAAAGCAGGACGCCAAGACTAAACAAATCGCTGCGCGCATCCGTTTTCTGCCCGCGCGCCTGTTCCGGCGACATATAACGCGGCGTGCCCATCACCAGCCCCGGCGTCGTCTGCACCTGCGAAGCTGCTTCGGAGGCGACCGCATTTACTTGCGGCGTCAACTTGGCGAGGCCGAAATCCAGAACTTTGACCAAACCGTCTGGCCTTAGCATCACATTTTCCGGTTTGATGTCGCGATGAGTGATGCCTGCGTTGTGCGCCGCTTCGAGCGCCGCCGCGACCTGGCGCGCAACATCCAGCACTTCGCGCAAAGGCAGCTTTCCTTCCGCCAGCCGTTGCCGCAGCGTCACGCCTTCGATGAACTCGGTGGCGATGAAATGCAATTCGCCGAATTCGCCAATCTCGTGAATGGTGATGATGTTGGGATGATTGAGCGCGCTGGCGGCTTTGGCTTCGCGAATGAATCGTTGCAGGTGTTCGGGAGCTTGTGTGAATTTAGGCGGCAATAACTTCAGAGCGACGCGACGTTCCAGGCTGGTGTCGTAAGCCAGGTAAACTTCGCCCATGCCGCCCACGCCAATCAGGGAAAGG
>CAZRXE010000947.1:0-6940 GCA_964603695.1 uncultured Heliomicrobium sp. | reverse complement strand
ATGAACATGCCAGTAACACAACGAAAATACCGCGAGGAGACGGACGGTAATCCCGTCCAAGAGAATCCCAACGACAAATTGTGGAAGATCGGTGAAGTCGCCAAGCAGACCGGAATCGGTATTGAGACGCTGCGATTTTACGAGCGCAGCGGCTTACTCGACCGCCCGGCGCGCACCGAAGGCGGCTACCGGCTCTATGACGAAGAGGCGCTGCTGACGCTGGAGTTCATCAAGCGCGCGCAGACGCTCGGCTTCACACTTGATGAGATCAAACAGATCATCGCCGAGAGCCGCGCTGGACATAGCCCCTGTGACGAGGTGCGCGAGATCGTGCGCGAGCGCCTGCAGGAACTGGACGAGCGCATGCGGCAGATGCGCAAGTACCGCAACGCGCTCGCCGCGACGCTGCAAGTTTGGGACGAGCAGGGCGCAACCACAGGCCGTTTTTGCGGCTTGATCGAAAGCTCAGAAGTCAACACAGACAAGCCCGCCGCGAGCAGGCTGAAGAGGAGGGAGAAATGAACGCTCATATTGATCCGGTTTGCGGCATGACCGTTGACCCGGCTACCGCCGCCGGCAAATTCGACTATGAAGGCCAGACTTACTACTTTTGCAGCCCGCGCTGCTTAGATAGGTTCAGCGCCGATCCGCATGCATTTCTCAACAAAGCATCGCAGCCGCTCGTCGCTGCGCATGCCCACGCGCATTCGGCCGCGGCACCGGTTCAGCTTTCGGCCAAGGCAAGTCCGTTGCCGGTAGCCGCGCCAGCGCGAGCAGCACAGGCAGAAGCACAAATTGACCCCGTTTGCGGAATGACGGTTGATCCGGCTACTGCGGCGGGCAGTCACGAGTATCAGGGGCAGACTTATTACTTTTGCAGCGCACATTGCCTGCATAAGTTTCAAGCCGATCCGGAGGTGGTATTACATCCCGCGCCAACGCCGCAGCCCTCGGCTCCTGCGGGTACGAAGTACGTTTGCCCCATGGACCCGGGAGTGGTTGCGGACAAGCCAGGCGCTTGCCCGAAGTGTGGGATGGCGCTCGAACCGGAATTGCCCGTCGCCCCCTTAACAAAGGTTGAGTACACCTGCCCGATGCACCCGGAGATCGTGCGCGACGATCCGGGCAGTTGCCCGATCTGCGGTATGGCGCTCGAACCCCGCACGGTCACGCTTGAAGAAGCGCCCAATCCCGAATTGACCGATATGACGCGGCGGTTCTGGTGGAGCGCGGTGCTGAGCCTGCCAGTCTTTCTGCTGGCGATGTCAGAGATGATTCCGGGGCAGCCCGTGCAGCACGCGCTCGCGCCGCGCCTGATCAACTGGATTCAGTTCCTGCTGGCGACGCCGGTCGTGCTTTGGGGCGGTTGGCCATTCTTCCAGCGTGGCTGGGCATCGGTCGTCAATCGCAGCCCAAATATGTTCACGCTCATCGCCATCGGCACGGGCGCGGCTTACTTCTTCAGCATCTTCGCGTTGTTTTTCCCCGGCGTGTTTCCGGCTTCCTTTCGCGGGCACGGCGGCGAAGTCGCGGTCTACTTCGAAGCGGCTGCGGTCATCACGGCGCTGGTACTGCTCGGTCAGGTACTGGAACTGCGGGCGCGGAGCCAGACCAGCAGCGCGATCAAGATGCTCCTGGGACTTGCGCCGAAGACTGCGCGTATTCTTCGCAGCGACGGCAAAGAAGAAGACATCTCACTCGAACAGGTTCATCCAGGCGATTTGCTGCGCGTGCGTCCGGGCGAGAAAGTTCCGGTTGATGGCGTCGTCACCGAAGGCACAAGCAGCATTGACGAATCCATGGTCACAGGCGAACCGATCCCGGTTGAGAAAACTGCGGGCGGCAAAGTCACCGGCGGCACTGTGAACGGCACGGGCGGCTTCGTGATGAAAGCGGAGCGCGTCGGCAGTGACACACTGCTCGCGCAAATCGTGCGAATGGTCGGCGAAGCGCAGCGCAGTCGCGCGCCGATTCAACGGCTTGCTGATCTGGTCTCGGCGTGGTTCGTGCCGCTGGTCGTTCTAGTGGCGATCGTCACGTTCATCGTTTGGGCGATCTTTGGGCCGGAGCCACGCTTTGTTTATGCAATCGTGAATGCCGTTGCAGTACTGATCATCGCGTGTCCGTGCGCTCTCGGTCTGGCAACGCCGATGAGCATTATGGTTGGTACAGGGCGCGGCGCGATGGTGGGCGTGCTTATCAAAAACGCTGAGGCTTTGGAGACGCTGGAAAAAGTCAACACGCTGGTCGTTGATAAAACCGGCACTCTCACCGAAGGCAAGCCGCGCCTGGTTTCAATTATGGCGCAACCGGAGTTCGGCGAGACGGAATTGCTCAACTTTGCCGCCAGCCTTGAGCGCGGCAGTGAGCATCCGCTGGCGGCAGCCATCGTCGCCGCCGCGCAGGAGAGAAAACTTGAGCCTTTCCAGACGGCCGAGTTTCAGTCGCTCACCGGCAAAGGGGTCAGCGGCAAAGTGAACGGCAAAACCGTTGCACTCGGCAACAAGCGATTGATGGATGACCTATCGGTCGGCGTTGATTCAGGAACAGAAGGGCAAGCCGACAAATTAAGGCAGGAGGGGCAGACGGTGATGTTTGTCGCCATTGATGGCCGACTCGCCGGGCTGCTGGGGGTTGCCGATCCGATCAAGGAAACGACGAGCGAGGCGATCCGTCTGCTACACGAAGAAGGAATGCGCATCGTAATGCTGACCGGCGATAACCGGACGACTGCTGAAGCCGTGGCGCGCCAACTGAGCATTGATGAAGTCATCGCCGAAGTGCTGCCCGAACAGAAGAGCGATGTCATTAAGCGATTGCAAAGTGAAGGCAAGGTCGTGGCGATGGCAGGTGATGGAATCAACGACGCTCCGGCGCTCGCACAAGCGCAGGTCGGCATTGCGATGGGAACCGGGGCGGATGTGGCGATGGAGAGCGCCGGGATGACGCTCGTCAAAGGCGACCTGCGCGGCATCGTGCGCGCGCGTAAGTTGAGCAGAGCCGTGATGAGCAACATCCGGCAGAACCTCTTCTTCGCCTTCATCTATAACGTGCTGGGCGTGCCGGTTGCGGCGGGCGTATTGTACCCGGTCGTTGGCCTGCTGCTCAGCCCCATGATTGCGAGCGCGGCGATGACTTTCAGTTCCGTGTCAGTCATCGCCAACGCGCTCAGGCTGCGCAGACTGTCTCTCTGAAGCGAAATCGTAAGTGAACCAATCACAAATCAATCAAAGCTGGAGGATCCAAATGAAACTAAAAGGCTGCTGGACGCTGTTCGTTCTTGCCTCGTTACTTCCCGCACTGGCGGCACACATCGGCGCGCAGTCTGCGCAGAATACGAACGGCAACGTAAAGCTGCTCCGCGTCCCCAACAATGGACTGCAACCGCAAGCCGTAATGGACGAGCGCGGCGTGCTGCACCTGATTTACTTCACGGGTGAGCCGGGCGGCGGTGACATCTACTATGTTCGGCGCGATGCAGGCAGAACAGAGTTCGCCGCGCCGATTCGGATCAACAGCGAGCCGAATACGGCTGTCGCTGCGGGTACGATTCGCGGCGCGCACCTCGCCGTCGGAAAAAACGGGCGCGTTCACGTCGCCTGGAACGGTCCGCACAAGCCCGGCGGACACGAAGCGCCGATGCTTTATTCGAGGCTGAACGACGCGCGCATGGCTTTCGAACCACAGCGAAACGTAATGCAGTTTTCCGGCGGGCTGGACGGCGGCGGTTCGGTTGCGGCTGATATAGAGGGTAACGTGTATGTTGCGTGGCACGGCAAGGGCGACAAAGAAGGCGAAGAGCATCGCCGCATCTGGATTGCGCGCTCGAATGATGAAGGAAAGACTTTCTCACGTGAAACCGCCGCATGGAATGAACCGACCGGAGCCTGCGGCTGCTGTGGAATGCGCGCTAACGCAGACCGTCAGGGAAAGGTACATCTGTTCTACCGAGCCGCGACGGAGAGCGTGAACCGCGATATGTACTTGCTGGCATCTGACAATCACGGAAAGAGTTTTTCAGGGGTATTGCTCGACAAGTGGAAGCTGAATGCCTGCCCGATGAGTTCAGCAGCGTTATCCAATGGGGCCGATGGCGCGAACGGGCTGCTGGCGGCGTGGGAGACGCAGGGGCAGGTCTACTTCGCATCGCTCGACCCGAAAAAGCCGCAGTCCCTTTCTCCAATTCCGGCGACAGGCGTTGCGGGCAAACGCAAACATCCGGTGATTGCCGCGAATTCGCGCGGCGAGACGATGCTAGTCTGGACGGAAGGCACAGGCTGGAAGAAAGGTGGCTCGCTCGCGTGGCAGCTTTACGATTCGCAGTGGAAGCCAGTCGGCGAAAAAGGTGAATCGCTGGGGATACCGGTTTGGAGTCTGGCCGCCGTTGTCGCGGAAAAGGAAGGCAGCTTTACTATCATCTATTGAGAAACAATGGTTCGGACAGTTTTTTGAACGTTTGCAAACGTTTGGTTTGAAGTAGTGCAAGGACTTAGCTTCTGGCCGCTGAATATCACCAAAGTCAGCACCCAAGCTGACATTGGATTTATTCAGTTCAAAAGAAACCATTCCTGCTAAGTCCTTTGCATCGTCGCGGAAAAATGTCCGAAGTATTGGAGAAAGGTTATGCCGGGAAAAGACGAACATTACATCCCCGCGCTCAGCTACGACCGGCTGACGTTTCTCTACGATCCAGTTGTGCGGCTGACGACGCGCGAAGCTGCGTTCAAAGCGGCGCTGCTCTCGCAGGCGCAAATTCAGCCCGGACAGCGCGTCCTTGATCTCGCCTGCGGCACGGCAACGCTGACCATCGCCATCAAGCAGGCGCATCCGCAGGCCACAGTCATCGGCATTGACGGCGATCCGGCGATTCTCCGGCGAGCGCGAGCGAAGGCGAAACAGGCAGGTGTGGAAATACAACTTGATGAAGGACTCTCGTATGAACTGCTATATGCGGATAAGTCATTTGACCATGTTTTGTCGAGCCTCTTCTTTCATCACCTGACGCGCGAAAACAAATTGCGGACGCTCACAGAAGTAAGGCGTGTCCTCAAACCCGGCGGAGAATTTCATGTTGCTGATTGGGGGGCGCCGAAGAACGTTTTGATGTGGCTGGCGTCACAAGGCATCGTGCTGCTGGACGGGGCGACGACGAAAGACAACTTCGCGGGACAGTTGCCGGAGTTCATCAGGTGCTCAGGTTTTGAGGCCGTGGAGGAGACGCAGCACTTCAACAGCCTGTTCGGCACGATCCGACTGTACAAAGCGCACAAGCCTTTCTAAAAGGTTCGCCCGGATGGAGAATCCCTCACTAACGGAAAATGAGGTGACGTTCCGCGCCGCCTGACAATGGTCGCGCAAAAGTAACAAGAGGAAGGGCAGGCAAAATGAATCGAATATTTGTCGCATGTTTACTAGGCTTGTCGCTGGCGATTGCGTCATTCGAGCAATCCTCACAACCCCGCGCGGAACTGCTCAATCCGAAAACCGTCGAAGCGATCAGCGCAGACGACCTGCGGCAACTCATCGCGCATCATCTCAGCAAGGGAGACAGGGGCGGCAATGTGATCCTCGTCAACTTCTGGGCAACGTGGTGCGCACCTTGTGTGAAAGAGATTCCTGAGATCGTGAAGTTGCAGGAAAAGTATAAAGATCGCGGCCTGCGCGTGATCGCCGTTTCGATGGACGAGCCGGAAGAACTGGAAACAAACGTCAGGCCGTTTGTGAAAAAGCGGCTCCCGAACTTCGTTTCTTACCTTTGCAAGGAAGCCGATCACGATAAATTCGCCAGCGTAATAGACCCGGCCTGGAACGAGATCATGCCTACGAACTTCCTGATTGACCGCAACGGAAAACTGCGCGCGACGCTGACGGGTGGCAAGAGTTACGAAGAGTTTGAAGCGGTCATCGCGCCGCTGCTCCCATAAATTTATGACACATCATGTCCCTTTGCAGGCTGTCCGCGCACGTGATCTCAAACCCTGGTGGTTGATCGCCAGTATCATTGTGATTACGTATTTGCACTACAACACCAGCACGCATTATTTGTTGCTGCACGAAATCTATCAGCGGCTTTATTACATACCGATTATCTACGCCGCCTACAGCTATGGTTTACGCGGCGGTCTGGCAGCGGCGGTGTTGAGTACGCTGATCTATCTGCCGCATCTCGCACAGCATGGTGACAATCGCGTCTATGCGATCAACCAGTATGCGGAGATGATTTTGTTTCAGGTTGTAGGAACCGTCACTGGTTTGCTCGCGGGCGCGGAGCGGCGAGTGCGCTATAGATATGAGCAGACCGCCGTCGAGTTACAGCGCGCTTATGACGAATTACGCAGCACGGTGGACCAGTTGCTGCTCGCGGATCGTCACGCCTCGCTCGGTCAGATGTCGGCGGCGATTGTCCACGAGATTCGCAATCCGCTCGGTGCAATTCGCGGCGCGGCGGAGGCGCTCGAATCAATCGTGCCGCGCGAACACGAGAAGGCGGAGTTTCTGACGATCATCCAGCAGGAGGTTGAGCGGCTCAACGGCCTGGTGACGGACTTCCTACAGTTTGCGCGCCCACGTTCGCCGGAGTTGCTGCCGACGCCGCCGCGCGAGATCGTTGAGGCAGTGGTCAAACTGGCGAGCAAGCAGGCGGAGCAGGCGAATGTGTGGATCACTGTGGATGTCGCCGATCCTCTGCCACTGGTGCTGCTGGATGCCGAGCAGATGAAGCAGGTGTTGCTCAATCTCATACTCAACGCTATCGAGGCGATGCCGGAGGGTGGGCAATTGACGATCAGTGCAATGCAGCGTGATGGAGAGTTGTCACTCGCCGTGCGCGATACCGGCAAAGGAATTGACCCGGCGATGCGCGAGAAGTTGTTCAGTCCGTTCGTCACCACCAAAGCGCGCGGCACGGGGCTTGGCCTGGCGATTGCGCATCGCCTGGTAA
>CAZRXE010000946.1:0-2628 GCA_964603695.1 uncultured Heliomicrobium sp. | reverse complement strand
CAGAAGCTCTTCGGCATCCGCATTGACATCTTTCAGTTTGGCAGTGATTTCCTGTTTGATTTTGTTGGGAAGATTGACGAAGACGACTCCCAGATTGCTCGCGTCTGATTCCAGAAAGTCTCCTGCGGCGGCGGGATTCTGTCCTTGCCGGATTTTGCTATATCGCCTGACATCGAAGTCATCGTAAATGCGAAACGTCGGCAGCAGATCGGTCAAGTAGTAGCGTGCAGGATAAAGATTGGGTTCTTTTAGTTGCTGAAGAATAGATTGATTGGTTTTTCGTTGTAGAAGTTCTTGGTAAGTTCGCACAGCACGCTCCACGCTGGAACGAGGTTGTATTGATGGCGGCTGTGACATTGCTTTCAAGAATGGCGATTCTTCGGCGCTTGAATACGGAATATCTTCCGGCTGATCGTTGCTTTCAGTAGTTTCCTCGACGATCTTGGCGAAAAAGCTTTCGCCAGTGAACTTCATGTAATGACGAATGGGAGAAAGGTTATTCGTCCCTGAAAAAAGCACCTCAATTTCAGCAACTGGATTTGGCTCTCCGCCCTTCCACAACCATTCGCTAATTCCTCCACTATCTGAAATCGGCTTGCCGATGTCGCGCGGCAAGTAGCTCAGCAAGCGCAATACTTCAATAAAGTTCGACTTGCCTGAAGCATTCGGGCCGATCAGCACATTCAACGGCTGCAATTCGATTTCCTGTCCTTCGCTGCCGAAGGACAGGATGTTTTTCAATTTGATCGAATTGATGGTTCGTTTGCCTTCCATCTCTGCTTCCTTAATCGCCCGCCATTGCCAGATTGCGGTTGGCGAACTCGATGAACGGTTGGCCGGCGCATTCGGCCACGGAGTTCGGCACGACGCCGCGCGCAGCGTCGGTTACGTCGCGCATTCGGTTGGTCGGGACAATGTCCAGCAGCCGGTAATTGATGCGGCGCAGGCGTTCTTGTCCAAGTTCTTTGCGTGTGGTTGCCAGGTCGGCGGCATCTTCAAGCACTGAGCCGGTTTGGCGCAGGGCTTCGCGGTTGACGAGCACAATGCGGCGGGTACGCAGATTCGATTGCAGCAAGTCGCCGGTTTGCAGGTACAGAATCGCTCCGCCGCGTTTGGCTTCGGGCGTGATGTGGCCGATGGCCGCGCCGTAGCTGACGCCGGAATAGCGTCCATCAGTCAAAATCATGGCCAGTTTTTTCAAATGGCGATTGGCATTGACGTGCTGAATGGGCGTGAACATTTCCGGCATGCCGTAAGCTTCGGGGCCTTGTCCGCTGATGACCACGGCGAATTTGATGATGTGTTCGTGCAGCAAATGGTCGAAGAGTTCTTCGCGCGTGAAGGCATTGATTCGGGCATCCGGTTGTTGTTTGGCGTTGTGCTGGTAAATCCGCAGCAGGTCAGTGTGCGTCAACGCTTCGTGCGTTTTGATTGAATCGAGATAGCCCGCATCCAGCAGGCTGCGATTGGCTTCGTCTTCGTTTTCAAAATACAAAACCACGGCCAGTTTGGTGTCGAATTCGTCGAGTTGTGCATCGGGCATGCCGCTGATTTTGACCACCGCCGAATCGAAGAAATTGCCGGTCAGCACGTCCACGCCGCTGAAACTGCGGCGCGGCTTGCTCAGGATGATCGGGTTGTTGGTGACGCCTTCGGCGGACAGGTTTGTCGTGTCCGCCAGACGCGCGCGCCAGGTTGTGCCGGTGGCTGTCGGCGCGGCGAGTTCCATCGGCACGTTGTTGCGCGTCAATTCATACATCACGGTTTCCATGCCGCGAATCTGGCCGGAGCAGCATTGCTGAGCCAGTTCAAAAATCGTGCGGCCTTGCGTCAGGCTGTAATTGAAAAGGTCTGGGATGGGCGTCAGGCGGCGGATGCGGTCGTAATCCCAGATGGAAAAATCCAGTCCGGCGTGAATGAAGGCCGAGACGATGTGCATCATCAGATTCGTCGAACCGCCGGTAGTGGAATGTATGCGGATACAGTTTTCGACGTTGGCTTTGACCACTTCCGACACGGAATAGTTCGGATCGTCGCAGTAACGGAACATCGCGTCCACTGCCTTATTGATTTGTTCCTGATTGGGCGGCGCGGCGAGAAGTTCCAGCGCGGGATGCACCAAGCCGAGCGCCGCGACCACGTGGCGCGAAGAATTGCCCGTGCCGTTGAAGGCGCAAATGCCGCCTTTGCCGTCGCAGGTGGCAACGGCCAGACGCTTTTCAAATTCTTTGTGTTCGTCGTGCGTGATGACGCCGGCGGCGACGGCGCGCGTGAAAACGCCTTGAAATTGCGTGTTCGACGAACATTGCAGCACGTAAGCCAGCGCATCGCGCAGATCGTCGGCGATGTCTGGATGATGTTGGGATTCGGCTTTTTGGGCGACGGCTTCGATTTCATCGCGCAATTCGTCGGGGATCGTTCCGCCTTTCAGGACGTGCGCGGGCGCGAAGGTGGCGAACACCGGCGCATCGCCGTGCGCGCGGCGCGTGACATCCAGCGCGGCCAGCGCGGCGACAGCGGCAAGCGGCTGTTTGTCGCAGCCTTGAATGACGAATGCGCCGTGATAGCTCTGGGCTTCCATCTGGTTGACGATCATGGCGGTCATTGCGTTACGCGATTCCAGCGAAT
>CAZRXE010000945.1:0-1508 GCA_964603695.1 uncultured Heliomicrobium sp. | reverse complement strand
CCGCGATTTAGGAAAATGCAGCGTAGGTGTTCCAACCTGCAAGGCTTTTCAACACAAGCCTGCGGTGCCTGGAATACCTGCGCTACATTTCTTTTATGGGCGATGGAATGGCACGTTCATTTGACTGTGAAGCGAGGTTTGCTCTGATTCATTTCCTTATCCCAGGCCGTCAGCTTTTCCCGCAATTCCACGGCTTTGGCTTGATTGTCATAAAACGCATTGCGGCGCTCAGTCGGATCGTGTTCCAGATCGAAGAGCAATTGGTTCACGCTGGTGGGTTGTGTGACCAGTTTCCATTTACCTACGCGAATCGCTTGTTGCTTTAACCCTGGCCGATCAATACGCCAGCAAACCATGCGTTCCTGTTCGGGCTGTTTGCCTTGCAAAATTGGCAGCAGATTGATGCCGTCGAGCGGTCGTTCGGGCTTGACGCCAGCGGCTGCCAGAAAGGTGGCCGTCCAGTCCATCGTAACGGCGACTTGATTTGACACTTTGCCTTTTGGAATTGCCGCAGGCCAGCGCGCCAGACCGGGCACGTGAATGCCACCCTCCCACAACGTGCCTTTCGTATTGAAGTACGGCCCCATATCCGACAACTGTTCGCCGCCGTTGTCGCTGGTGAAAACGACAAGCGTGTCTTTGGCCAGACCTTGTTGATCGAGCGTGTCGAGCACTTGCCCGACGGCCTTGTCTACGCTGTGCATCATTTCGATGTAATCGGGACGAACGCCTTCCATCCAGTTGGCACGCGTGCGCACGCTGTCAGGACGGTTCGGTGGCTGGAACGGCCAATGCACCGCGTTGAAGGCGAGATACAACAAGAACGGCTTGTCTTTTTGATGCTTGATGAAATCCACCGAACGTTGCCCCAGTTGTTCTGTGAGGTAGCCTGCCGACTGCGTCGGTTTATCGCCTTCGTACAAGACGTTTTCGCCCAAAATGTTCTGGTGCGAATACATATCGGCATTGCCGCCGGTGATGCCAAAGTATTCGTCAAAGCCGTGGCGCAGCGGCAGGAACTCTGTCTTTGAACCGAGATGCCATTTGCCAATCAACGCCGTCGCATAGCCATTATTTTTCAGCATTCGCGCAATGGACGTTTCCTCAACCGGTAATCCGGGGTCTTTCTCGGTGGCATTGATCGCCCATTCCAATCCGACAGGGTGTTGATAGCGCCCGGTGATGAACGCGGCGCGCGTCGGCGTGCAAACCGGGCCGTTGGAATAGGCTTGCATCAGCTTGACGCCCTCCTTGCCGATGCGGTCAATGTTGGGTGTGCGAATGTCTTTGGAACCGAAGCTGCTCAAATCGGCATAGCCCATGTCATCCACCAAAATAAAAACGAAATTGGGTTTGCGCGCTGATTGGGCTGACGTCAGCGAAACCAGCCAGAGCAAAGCGAAAAGTGAACGAAGGATGTCTTTCATAAGAATCGAGAGGCCAATCAATCCTGTTTTTTCAGCATTGTTTCAGGATGCTCGCGCACCCATTTCAGATAATCCGGTACT
>CAZRXE010000944.1:0-2936 GCA_964603695.1 uncultured Heliomicrobium sp. | reverse complement strand
CAGGAAGGTCTGGATTTGCTGACGCAGATTCAGGCACTCGACAGCGCCTTGCCCGTGGTGGTGATGACGGCTTGGGGCAGCGTGGATTTGGCCGTCGAAGCCATGCGGCGCGGCGCGCGCGATTTCGTCCAGAAACCCTGGGAGAACGAACGCCTCATCAGCATTCTGCGCACGCAAATCGAACTCGGCCAGGCCCTGCGCAAAGGACAGCGCCTGGAAGCCGAAAACCAGTTGCTGCGCAGCGAACATCGTTCCAAGCTGATTGCCGAATCGCCCGCCATGCAACCAGTCCTGCAAGTCATTGCCCGCGTCGGTCCGTCGGACGCCAACGTGATGATTACAGGCGAAAACGGAACCGGCAAAGGCGTTGTGGCAAGCGTGCTGCATTCCATTTCGCACCGCGCCAATAAACCGTTGGTCACGGTCAATGTTGGCGGCTTGTCCGAAGGCGTTTTTGAAAGTGAACTTTTCGGCCACATCAAAGGCGCTTACACCGATGCCAAAACTGACCGCGTGGGGCGTTTTGAACTCGCCGACGAAGGCACGCTTTTTCTGGATGAAATAGCCAACATTTCCATGCCGCAACAAGCCAAACTGTTGCGCGTGCTGGAAACAGGCGAATTCGAGCGCGTAGGCTCTTCCAAAACTCGCAAGGTCAACGTCCGAATCATTTCCGCCACGAACGCCGAGCTGAATTCCGATGTCGCTGGCGGACGTTTCCGTCAGGATTTGCTCTTTCGATTGAACACTGTGGAAATACGCCTGCCGGCCTTGCGCGACCGCCGCGAAGACATTCCGCTGCTCGCCGCTCACTTCCTAAAACAACACGCCGCGCGTTACCGCAAACTCGTCACGGATTTCGATCAATCGGCGATGAGAGTGCTGGAAGCTCACCAATGGCCAGGCAACGTCCGCGAACTCGACCACGCCATCGAACGCTCAGTGCTGATGGCGCAGGGAACCATCGTTAAAGCTGGCGATCTGGGCTTGTATCAATCCGCCGAAAGCTCCTCCCGGATGGAAGACATGAGCCTGGAAGAAGTCGAGTGTTACCTGATTAAAAAGACGCTCGCCCGCTTCGACGGCAACGTCAGCAAAGCGGCGGAAGCTTTGGGATTGAGTCGCAGCGCGCTTTATCGCCGGTTGGAAAAGTTCGGTTTGTAGCGATTTTCCAAGATTGATTTGCTTGGCGACTGAGGCGAACATCAAAGCATGAAACTTCTGGGCTTGCGCATCTTTGGCGAATACGAACCGGTGGACGAGGACCGGCCGCAACTGCTTTCCATTCTGCCGCCGCCCACCACCAAGGTCGGAGACACACACGTTCACATCAAACCGTTGCCGCGCAGCTTTCAGCCGCAGCCGCTCGGTTACGACACGCGCATTTGGCTGATGGCGTTTTTCACGGGCTTTCCCGGTGCGCTGGTGGCGCTGACTATGTTGTGGACTGGAGATTACACGCCGAAGGTGCAATGGACGCTGACGGTCTTCATCGTCACGTTCTGGCTGGGCTTTGCTTATGCCTTGCGCGAGCGCGTGGTCATGCCGTTGCAAACGCTGTCGAATCTGCTGGCCGCTTTGCGCGAAGGCGATTATTCGATCCGTGGTCGCGCGGTCAAAAAAGACGATCCGCTCGGCGATGTCGTGCGCGAAGTCAACGCGCTCAGCGCCACTTTAAGAATTCAGCGTCTGGGCGCGATGGAAGCCAACGTGTTGTTGCGCCGCGTGATGGAAGAGATTGAAGTTTCGGTTTTCGCCTTCGACAGCGAACAGCGTCTGCGACTGGTCAACCGTTCCGCCGAGCGATTGCTGGATCGCCCCGCCGCGCAACTGCTGGGCCGCACGGC
This sequence comes from uncultured Heliomicrobium sp., assembly GCA_964603695.1. Lineage (GTDB taxonomy): Bacteria > Acidobacteriota > Blastocatellia > RBC074 > RBC074 > RBC074. The sequence goes on along the minus strand of CAZRXE010000944.1, from coordinate 1,089 downwards.
GGAAGAATTGCGAATGCAGGATTGTTTGGAGGGCGAACCCGCGCGCACGCTCCAACGCAGCTTTCCCGGAGGTTTCAGCAACGTGGCTGGGCGTTGGGGAATGCGGCGCAGCACGTTTCGCGAAGAAGGCAAGCCGCATCAATTGCTTGTCATTGCCGATCTCAGCCGCGCGCTGCGCGAAGAGGAGCGTTTGGCCTGGCAACGGTTGGTGCGCGTGTTGGGTCACGAATTGAACAATTCGCTGACGCCGATCAAATCCATTGCCCGCAGCCTGGAACAATTATTAACACGGCAACCGCGCCCGTCGGATTGGGAAGAAGACGTGGAACGCGGTCTGTCCGTCATTTCCACGCGCGCCGAAGCCTTGAACCGCTTTATGACCGCCTACGCCAAACTGGCCAAACTACCGCGCCCGGATTTGAAGCCGATGGAAGTCAGCGTCTGGGTGCGACAAGTCGTCGTTTTGGAAACTCGCATGAAAATTGAATTGATCCCCGGCCCGGAACTCACCATTCAGGGCGACCGCGATCAACTGGAACAATTGCTTATCAATCTGGTGCGCAACGCCGTGGATGCGGCAGGCGAAACCGGCGGCGGCGTGAGCATTGGTTGGCGCGTCAACAACGGTTTTTTGGAAGTTCTGGTAGAAGACGAAGGCCAGGGATTGTCGAACACGTCGAATTTGTTCGTGCCGTTCTTCACCACAAAACCTGGCGGTTCGGGCATCGGCCTGGCGCTGAGCCGCCAAATTGCCGAAGGTCACGGCGGACTGCTCACGCTGGAAAATCGCGCCGCCGGCACGGGCTGCGAAGCCAGACTGCGCCTGCCCATTTAAATTCAATACTTTCTTCGCCCAAGGATACTCATCAAAATGACAAATCGTCTGGCAATCATCGGCGGCAAAATCGTCACGCCGCAAACCATCATCGAAAACGGCACGGTGCTGTGCGAAGACGGTAAGATTCAATTAGTCAGTTCCGCGCGGGATGCGCAGCCGGAACCGGGTTCGCAAATTATTGACGCCACGGACGGTGTCGTGATGCCGGGATTTATTGACACGCATTTTCACGGCAGCGGCGGCGACGACGT
>CAZRXE010000943.1:0-5430 GCA_964603695.1 uncultured Heliomicrobium sp. | reverse complement strand
AAACAGGGCAACCTCGGCAGGTTGCCCTACCTTGTTAGGCTGCAATTGCCTGATGCGGATCAATCACGAACTTCTTGGCTGCGCCTTTGTCGAAGTCTTTGTAACCTTTGGGCGCGTCGTCCAGCGAAATCACCTGGACGTTGACGGCTTTGGCGATTTTGATGCGGTCATACAAAATCGCCTGCATCAATTGTCGGTTGTATTTCAACACCGGACATTGGCCGGTCATAAAGTGATGCGACTTGGCCCAACCCAGGCCGATGCGGATGCCGAGTTTGCCAATCTTGGCGTCGTCATCAATGCCGCCCGGATCGCCTGTCACATAAAGTCCGGGAATGCCTATGCCGCCGCCCGCGCGCGTGATTTCCATCAACGAATTCAAGACTGTCGCCGGGGCTTCCGTCCTGGCGCTGTCGCCGTGACCGCGCGCTTCAAAACCCACGCAATCCACCGCGCAATCCACTTCGGGGATGCCAATAATCTGTTCAATCTGTTCGGCCACAGTGGCGTTTTTGTTAGACACATCCACGGTTTCGCAGCCGAATTTGCGCGCCTGTTTCAAACGTTCGGGAATCAAATCGCCGACAATCACGCAAGCCGCGCCCAGCAATTGCGCCGAAGCCGCGCAGGCCAATCCGACCGGGCCGCCGCCCGCCACGTAAACAATCGAACCCGGCCCGACGCCCGCCGTCACAGCGCCGTGAAAGCCAGTTGGCAGAATGTCCGACAAACAGGTCAGGTCTTTGATCTTTTCCATGGCGCGATCTTTGTCCGGGAACTTCAGCAGGTTGAAATCGGCGTAGGGAACCATCACGTATTCGGCCTGTCCGCCGATCCAGCCGCCCATATCAACATAGCCGTAAGCTGCGCCCGGACGCGCCGGATTGACGTTCAGACAAACGCCCGTGTTGCGCTCTTTGCAATTGCGACAGCGTCCGCAGGCAATGTTGAACGGAACCGAACACAAATCACCGACTTTGATGAATTCCACATCGCGACCGGCTTCGATCACTTCGCCTGTGATTTCGTGTCCCAACACCAGGCCTTCCGGCGCGGTCGTGCGTCCACGAACCATGTGTTGGTCGCTGCCGCAAATATTGGTCGAAACGACTTTCAAAATAACGCCGTGATTGCATTTGCGCTTGCCCAACGCCAGCTTGGGAAAATCAATGCTCTGAACTTCCACGACTCCGGGTTTGATATAGGCCACACCGCGATTGTCAGCCATAGCGTTCGTCCTCCTTAGATGGAAAATACGGCTCAGTTGATGTTGTGACCGGCGGATTGCCGGCCGATGTTTTTGGAAATTTCAGGTTGAAGTTAGAACGCCCGCACTATACCGACCAGTCAGAGGGCTGACAAGATGATCGCCTGGTTAAGCCTGCTTGAACCGTAAGAAATCCCGTGCTACGGTTCGCCGCGTTTTCACTCGCGGTAAAAATCCCTTCAACACAAACAATCGTTCGCGGAGGCAGCGTGCAAACCAAGCAGGCATCCAGTAGAAAAATCTATGACGCCATCGTCATCGGCTCCGGCGCTTCGGGCGGAATGGCCGCCAAGGAATTGACCGCGCGCGGCTTTGAAGTCTTGTTGCTCGAAGCCGGGCCGCCGATTGATCCGAAGCGCGAATTCAGCATGAACAAGTTCGGTTTCGAGTCCGCCTATCGCGGCTTTGGCCCGCCGGGTTGGAAAGCTAACGAACAATGGCAACAGGACACCGCCGGCGAATTCAGCCGTCATTTTTATATCAAGGACACCGAGCATCCTTTCACAACCGATCCCGGCAAGCCTTTCCTGTGGGTGCGGGCGCGAATCCTGGGCGGCAAAACTCTGCATTGGGGACGGCTTTCGTGGCGCTTGTCCGATCTGGATTTCAAAGCCGCTTCGCACGACGGTTTCGATGTGGATTGGCCTATCAGCTACAAAGAGATTGAGCCGTATTACGACAAGGCAGAAGAATGGGTCGGCGTGGCGGGCAATCGAGACGGTTTGTGGTGGCAGCCGGACGGCAAGTTTCTGCCCGCAATTCCGCTAACCTGCGGCGAACACAAACTGAAAACCGCGACGGAAAGCCTGGGTTGGAAACTGATTCAACCGCGCTTGGCGATGCTCACTGCCGTCAAACCGCAACATCGCAAATACGGACGCGCGCAATGTCATTACTGCGGCAGTTGCGGCAACGGCTGTTCGGTTGGAGCGATGTTCAATTCGATTTCCTCGACGCTGCCGGCCGCCAACGAAACCGGAAAGCTGACGTTGCGGACAAATTCCATTGTCCGCAACGTCATGGTGGACAACGATACAGGCAAAGCTAAAGGTGTCGCAGTAGTGGATCGGTTATCGCATCAGGAACTGGAGTTTTCAGGCAAAGTCGTCATCGTCGCCGGTTCAACGCTCGAATCCACGCGGCTGCTGCTTAATTCCAAATCGCGCCAACACCCGAACGGGCTGGGGAATTCTTCGGGCGTGCTGGGACATTACCTGGTTGACCATTTCGGCGGAACCGGCGCGAGCGGTTTTTTGCCTATGCTGGCCGGGCGCGATCCGGTCAACGAAGACGGCAAATCTTCAGGCATCTTCGTTCCACGCTTCCGCAATCTGGACGCGGCGACGAAACAGCAAAAATTCCTTCGCGGCTACGGCTTTGAAGGAGGTTCGGCCATCGGCGCGTTTCCCGGCGTGGCACGACGGATCGAAGGATTCGGCAGCGAATTCAAAAAACAGGTTCGCCGCTGGCACACCGCACCGGTCGCTCTGACCACGCGCGCGGCGATGCTCTCGCGCTTTGAAAACTTCGCCGAAATTGATCCGGGTGGTGTAGTGGACGCCTGGGGAATTCCGGTGCTGCGCATACACATTCAGCATTCCGACAACGAACGCGAAATGGGCAAAGACGCCACCGCCAGCGCCGCCGAAATCCTGAAAAAAGCCGGCGCGGAAAACATCACCGTCAGCGAAAACCTGACTGTGCCGGGCCGGATTATTCACGAACTCGGCACGGCGCGGATGGGCGATGATCCGAAAAAATCCGTACTCAACAAATGGAATCAGGTCTGGGATGCGAAAAACGTCTTTGTCACGGATGGCGCGGCTTTCGTCAATTCGGCAAACCAGAATCCGACGCTGACGATTCTTGCGCTGACCATCCGCGCCTGCGAATACCTGACAGAGGAAATGAAACGCGGCAATCTGTGAAGGAGAGAAGACAATGTTCACACAATCCCCAAAAACCGCCGGCACGACGATGAGAAAGCTGCATTCCGTTCACAGCTTGCTGATTGGCCGCGAATTCAAAGGCGATATCGAAGTTGGAAAAGCCAGGCATTCCTTCACCTATTCGCCGGTTTCGGCAGCCGTGGTCAAAGACAAACTGGAACTGACGGGCCGCTTCACGGTGAAGGCGGCAGGCCAGATTCGCAAAAGCGAGAATGTCAAAGCGACGTTGCTGGCAACGCAAGGCGGTTTGACCACAGCGCCGCAAGCGCCCAGAGGCGTCGAGTTGACACTGCTCGGCAAAATTCCGACCAACGGCTTGCCAGCTACTGAAGCCACCGGCGGAAATGGTTATGTTGGCGTGATGTATTTTCGCCTGTCGCCACTCAACGGGCGCACGCTTGGGTTGCCGTTTGATTTAAGCGCAGTGCAGCTCAACGGACGATTAAATCCGGTAGATGAGGCAGCTCGCGTATTGCAGTTCTGGTACTCGGTGGCGGTCAGAGCCTTGTACGATTCGACACCGGATGAGTCATTGGCGGCAAAATCCGTGGCGGAGATTAACCAACGGCTGAAAGTCTGAGAATCAAAGTCGAACTAATCACGGCTTCAAGGCGTTTGAGAAGCCGGTAAACCATCCCTCAAATTCTCCCAACATTGAAGTTTTCGGCTTGAGCGACGCAAGAAAGGCTTTGCCTGACGTTCCTAAACCGCCTTCTAAACGTCCAAAAGCGGTTATCTTGATTTTGACTTGACCCAAGATTAGTATCCAGAGAGAGGTGAGGCTGGAATGAAAATTTGTCCAAAGTGTCAGCAACAATATCCGAACGGTTTTCAGTATTGCCCGAATGATACCGAGGCGCTGATCACCAACGAAGAACATATTCGACGCACCAAGCCGCTGTCAGCGCAAACTTCCCAACCAATAGGAACTCCCAGGGCAGAAACTCCCGCAGTCGAATTCGTTCCCATTACAAACCCTTTTCCGCCGGAAAAAACTGAAGTACTGACTCCGAGCAAGACCAGTCTCATGACCGAAGTGATTGGCCAGGAGAGTACTGCTACTCAGCCCCGGCAAAGCGAGCCTGCTCGTCCTGCCCCGCAAGCGCCGAGGAAAGTTGCGGAAACGCCGCAAGTTTCGACTCAGGCGCAGACCAAGAAATCCACGCCGTCCAATCCTGTCACAAACAGTGTTGCGCCCGCGCAATCCGCGTTCGGCGGTTTTTCGATTCCGGAAGAACCCAGCTTGATTGCGCGCCTGACCGCCGGGCTGCAAAACATTGGCGAAGTTTTTAAAAAGAGCGACTACAAAGCCACCGGCGATTTCCAGTTCCTGCTTCAGGAAGAATCGCTGGGCGCGCGCGTGCAACGTGAAATCGGGATGGCGGTGACGGATTTCCGCCGCAATCCGAAACAATTCACGCTGGATGTTCTACGCGGCGAAGGCAGCAATCAATTCCGCCGGAACGCTTTCCTGGCCGGTTTTGAAATGGTCATCGTCGCTGTTTTTACTTTGCTGATCGTTGACCTTTGCAGTTCTGCGCTAAAGAAAGCTTTTATCCCCTGGACCAAACCATTGATGATTTCCATCATGGCTTACACGGTGTTTTTCCTGCTGGTGCGCAGCTTTTTGCTAATAAAAATGTTGCGTACTCTGGGAAAGAAGCTTCCGACCTTCAAAGTCAGTCTTGAATTTGTAAACTGGGTTCCGCTGATCGCGCTGCTCATTTCCGCGATCATTTACAGCAGCAACTACAACTATTACTGCGGCATCTTCCCTGCCAAGTGCGAACCGCCGGAAGAGAAACAGGAAGAGCCGCTGGTGGATGTCGCAATGGTTGACCTGTCCAAAATGGACGTCAAACTTCCCGAATCCGCCAAAGCCAAAGAGAAACTGATCGGCGGTAGTAAATCCCAACCCAAACCGGCTTCAGGCGGTGGTGGCGGTGGGCGCAACCAACCGACACCGCCTAGTAAAGGCGTTCCGCCCCAAATGGCATTAACGCCGCAAATCATCCCGCCGGATCCGAATCCGCCGAAGATCAAAAATCCTACACTTGTGGTCGCTTCGACACTTTATGGCGATCCAAAAGCGATGCCGCCGATGAAAGGGCCGATTGGCGATCCTGACGGTGTTCCCGCGCCGCCTTCGAGCGGCCCAGGTAGCGGCGCAGGCATCGGTAGAGGCACAGGCACTGGCGTCGGCGGCGGCGGCGG
>CAZRXE010000942.1:0-1692 GCA_964603695.1 uncultured Heliomicrobium sp. | reverse complement strand
TGAACTGGCCCCGATTGTCGCGGAAGTAATCGTCGTTAATGCCCAGAAATAATCGCCCGTATTCGCCGGGGTCGGTTCTAGCGCCGCCGTTCGCGCCGATGTAGACGATCTGGGAATCGCGCCCGTCGCGATAGCGAATCTTGCCGATTAACGCGCCGACGCCTTGATCGGGGACTGGGTAAACAGACGAACGGACTTTGGCGTCGCGGTTGCCGTCAGGCCGGGCGAAGGTGCGGCTGCTGATTTCGATCTCGCCCTCGGCGGTGATTTCAAAGGTCATGTTCGGTTCGACATCAATGCCTGTGTCCGTCCATTGCTGCGTGCCGGAAACGGTGACAGTTTTTTGCCGTCCCTGGCTTGGTCGTGAACCGGTGTTGCCGCCGCCGCCAATCGTGCCGCCGGAGTTGCGATCCACCGCGACCGTCACGCGAAACTGTCCGCGTGCATTGCCGGTTTCCCAGTGGTTGACGGTGAAATACAAAACGCCGTCGTGATCGGCGACGAATTCGCGCGAACGTCCAATCAGAATCGGCGGCGAATCCTGACCGATGGCGGCGACGAGCGCGCCGTCGTTTTCATTCGGCAAGGGCGCATCGCGGTCGCGGCGGCCATTGATCCCTTCGGGGCCGGTTTGCAGCCGACCTTCCAGCGATACGGTTCCGGTCGCTTCCACGCGGATGCGCTGGCCGTTGGTGACTTGAATGGTCGAACGAATCCATTGGTCTTCCAGCCGGACATCGAACGCCGGCAAGGTCTCCCACCGCACGCCGCCAGTGTTTCCGCCAGTGTTTCCGCCAGTGTTTCCGGTTGACGGATTCGTATCGCGCGAAGGCGGCGAAGGACGACCGGGAACAGGCGCGCCCGTGCTGGCGACAGCGTCGCGTTCCATCACCAACCGATCCACTTCCGTGGGGCGGAATTTCAAGCGGTTGCCGTTGGGCAGCTCAAAAATGAATTGGTTGTTTTCAAAGCCGACGAATACGCCTTTGAGTACGCTGCCGTTTTTCAAATACAGCGTATCGGCCAGCGCCGCCGTGACGAACAACATCATCAGGACAATCACAGTCAAAATCTTTCTCATCGTTTCCTGTTCATCGAGCGACGATTCGCCCGACGAAACACCTCCTTAAAATGCTTGCCGGAATGGCTTGGACAGTTTGTAAAGTTACTTCGTTTGCTTGTGGGAAGTCGGCGGGGAGTATAGCAGGAGCGTGGACATCTTGTCCGCGAACCACGGTTTGAGTTTCACGCATTGAAGTCATAAACTCCCTGCCTACTTCTAAAACTTCTGCTTTCCGCACCCAGGAAAATTCCCGGAGACTCAATGAACAAGAGCAAGTTTCTGCAAGGCAAGCGCATCGCGCCGACAGCCATTTCCAAAGACACTTCCATTGTCCAGTTGATCGAAACCACCTTTCAAGCATACAACGCCGCGCGTTTGCGCGAAGGTGCGCAACTGTTTGCCGAACGCATGCTCGGCGAAGACGTGACCGTTGGTCTGACGCTGACCGGCGCGTTGACGCCCGCCGGTCTGGGCATTTCTACCATTATTCCACTGATTGAAGCCGGCTTCGTGGATTGGATCATTTCGACCGGAGCGAACCTTTATCACGACACGCATTTTGGTTTGGGGCTGGCGATGCATCGCGGCAACGCGCAAACCAGTGACGTGGTTTTGCGGGATGAAGGCGT
>CAZRXE010000941.1:0-2254 GCA_964603695.1 uncultured Heliomicrobium sp. | reverse complement strand
GAACCGATGTCTCGGCAATCACCGGATGTTGTTCCAACCACGCTGTCAAATCGGACGGCGCGCTGAAATCCAGCAGCGCATCGCTTAAATCTTCAAGCTGCTCCAACGGTAAAGCACTGATATGCGCCTGCGCAGCTTCGTCCAGTAAACCAACGCGCCGGTGCAACAGCCGTATTGCCAGTTTCATCGCTTCCATTCGTAAGCCTTGCTGCACGCCTTGCTCAATTCCTCGCCGTTCAATGGATGTTACATATTGCATCTTTTGCTCCTCCTCAAATGCGCTCAACTTGTTGTCAAACGCAGCGGACAAATCTTTCGGCAACTTGAGTTGTCATCTACCTGCGTCCCTCCATTTCCGAGCTGCCATCTCCGATCCGCACTCAATCTTGCTCCGACACCGCTTCGTCTTCGTCGGAAAAACTGATGCGATCATATACGTCCAGCAACGACAGTGTGCAGCCGATGGCTTTGATCTCGAAGCGTTCGTCCAAGCCTTGATGGATGTAATAAGACCAGCCGCCGTCCGTCTGGCGCGTGTAGTGATAAACGACCGGCTCCGTTTGCGCGACCAGCAGGTAATCGGTGAGCGAAGGATTCCACGTTTGATAGCGTCGCAATTTCTCGTTGGCGTCGAAGCGTTCGGTGCTGTCGGAGAGGACTTCGATAATGACCTTTGGGTTGAGCAGCACGTCTCGGTGTTCGTCGTGCCATTCGGGTTTGCCGCAGACAATGACCAAATCAGGATAGGAATAAAACCCCTTGGCCTTCTGTCCCGCTTCGGGAGCCGGGCCGCTGCGCACTTTGCGATCTTTCGCCCAGATCAGGCAGGGCGCTCCCTTGAGTCGCGCAAATAACTCGCCAACCAAATTAATGTTGATCGTGCCGTGTTCCGGGCTTTCGCCTGCCATCGCATAAATCTCGCCATCCCAATAGGTGTGCCGTTCGTCGGTTGCGCGCTCAATGGCAAGGTATTCTTCCACGCTGTAATAGCTGCGTTTGGTTTTGGGTGCGGTCATGCAATCCTCCCTGAAACTTTGTCCAAAGCGAGCGGGACGCTCGCGCTCTCAGGTTATTTCTTTTCCAGAATGTTCAGCTTGACGTTCGCGGTGTTGGCGCGAGTGCTGGGCTGGTACATCAATTCAGCCCGCGCCGGAGCCACGCGAAATTGTCCCGGAACTTGCACGCGCATCGCATATTGGAAGGTTGCGTCGCCATCGAAGCGATCCAGGAAAATTGCCGTGCGCTGGTCGCGAAATTCGCGGAAGCTGTACCAATCTGTCCAATTGTTCGCGGTGTAATTCAGATTCAGACCGCTGAAGTTTTCAATCTGTTCGCAGCCCGCCGGAATGGGGTCTTCCAGCAGCAGGTATTGCGCCGCCGTGCCGGTCACGCGCAGTTTGGAAACGATCACATCGCCCGAACGCAATTCGCCAGTGAGCGGGGCGACCTGCCAACTCGGCTTGCCGTCTTTTTCCGCGACGCTCAGCCGCAAGTATTCGCGCGTCACATTTAATCCGTTTGCCGATTGCGCCGATGGCTCTTCCTTCGTGAAGTAATCCAGCGTCGCAGCAACATAAGCCACGCCCGCGCCGCGTTTGACCACGCGAATCAAATTGGCCGGAGCCGCTTTGTCGCCTTTGCGTTCGACGGCCACGGCCAAGCCGCCGGCGGCTTCGGCGGCGGTGACGCGCTTGTTCAGCACTTGTTCGCCGTTCCAATAAACTTCGAGCGTGTAATCGGCAGAAAGCTCGCGGCTGACGCGCAAGTAATCAGTCAGCGCGTAAATCGCGAAGGCAGTGTGTTTGGTTGTTTCCCAGTAATAACCGTTGCGACGATGCGCCACCAGCCAGCGCGCGGCTTTCGCGAGCAGTTCGCTTTGCGGCCCGTTGTTCTGAGTGATCTGTGCCAGCGCCTTCAATGAAAGCGCGGTTGCTTCCAGATCGTTTTCTTCGATGTAATTGAAATGCAGCTTGCGTTTCGATGTCCACGAAGCGTCGTAATCGCTCAGTCGCGCCGTGCGTTCGATGTCGCTGGCCACCAACTGCGCGCGGTTGTCGTTGCGCAGCTTCAAGGTCAAGGCCAGCAGCGCGCGACCGTAAGGTTGCAGTTCGCCTCGGCGGTTGAACAGATCGGTGACGGCGCGAGCGTCAGCGCCGCCGCTGATTTGCTGGGCGTACAGCAGGTAAGCGCGCGATTCAAAATCGAAAGGCGTTCCGTCTTCCATCTTGCCCGTGTCGAGCAGTTGTTGCAGCTT
>CAZRXE010000940.1:0-2991 GCA_964603695.1 uncultured Heliomicrobium sp. | reverse complement strand
GACGGCGGCGAGTTCGGCATCCGCCGCCGTTGATCCGATCAACAAAAACATTTTCGGCACGGCGCTCAAAGGCTACGACGCCGTGGCCTATTTCAAGGAAGGCAAAGCCGTCAAAGGCAAGGACGAATTCCGCCACGAATGGATGGGCGCGAAATGGTATTTCGCCAACGCCGCCAACCGCGACGATTTCGCCAAAGCGCCGGACAAATACGCGCCGCAATTCGGCGGTTATTGCGCCTGGGCCGTGGCGCACAACTACACCGCCAACATTGATCCCGAAGCCTGGCGCATCGTGGACGGCAAGTTGTATTTGAACTACAGCAAAGACGTGCAGAAAAAATGGGAAGCCGACGTTCCCGGCTTCATCAAAGCGGGCAATGAAAACTGGCCGAAGTTGAAAAAGTAACGCTTACGCATCTGAAAGCGCACGCTTGGTCATCAATCAATCGGCTCACGCCAAGCCGCAACGTCGCGAACAGGAGAAAAAGGCGTCGGCAATTGGACCTATCACTCTTTTCCTCTTTGTGTCTTTGAGACTGGCGTGAGATTTCCAGTATCTCCTGTTAAACAAAACTGTTTTGACAATAAAAAAGCGGGCGTTGGAGCCGAAGCTCCAACGCCCGCTTTTTCAATTGACGATTGAGTTGCGCTTAGAACTGCACGCGCAGCCCCATCTGAATGCGCCGCGCACCCGGAGAATTGGTGCCGCTTTCAGCATTTGCCGGAACAAACTGCAGGAAGTTCGCCGCCGTGAAGGTCGTCACCGGCGCGCCCCAGTTCGTGTGGTTGAAGAAGTTGGCCGCTTCAACACGGAATTCCGGCTGGATGCGCTCGGTCACGCGAAATTGCTTGAAGAGCGACAAGTCTGCATTCCACACACGCGGACGACGGAACTGATTCCGCAACGAAGTGCCGAAGCCCGTCTTGGTAAGATCTGTCTGCGACGGTTGCGCAAACAGGCTCTTGTCGTAATAGGTTTCGGTGGAGTACGCCCCCACACGTCCGGCGGGTTTCGGATCGCCCGAGAAGTTGATCAAAACCGAACCGCAGCTTGCGCAGTTCAGCCCATTGTTCGTACCGCCGATGCTGTACGGCGTGCCGGAGTACCAGGAATGGATACCGTTGACCTGCCAACCGCCGAGCAATTTGCCCGTCAGATTGTTGGAACTCTTGAAGAAGGGCAGGCTGTAAACGAAGCCCATCTGCCACACATGCGTGCGGTCAAATCCCGCCAGCGCGAAGTTGTCTTCGAACTTTAACGGGTGATTCCAGGTCAACCCGACCCAACCGTCTTCGTCGGCCATGTTCTTGGCTTTGCTCAGCGTGTAAGCGCCTTTCAACAACAGCCCGTTTTGGAAGGGGCGGTTGATGGACATTTGCAGCGAGTGATAACGGCTACGGGTACGCGACCCCCAATCGTTGATCGCAGTGTTGCCGGCCACGGCGAAATATTTGCGCCGGTTATTCGCATCCGCCGTCGCGCCGGGTTCGCCGTAGTTGATGTTCAGATCGGCGTAACCGCCGTCCGTGCGCGTGCCCACATAACCCGTTTCGACAATGATGTCCCACGGTAATTTGTGTTCAAACGTGAGGTTCCATTGTTGGATGACCGCACGGTCGAGTCCCTTGCCCGCGCCGGGGAAGGGTTCAAAACCACCAAAGTTCGGTGAGCGCATGAACACGTTCACCGGCAGGCGCACAACACCCGAACTGAAATCCGGAACCGGCACTGCCGGGATGCCCGTTCCCAGAGTGGTGACAAAGCTAAACGGGTTGGCGGTGTTGCTAAAGGTAATGTCGTAAGGGAATGAGCCGCGCAGCGGACGTGACCAGGGCAGCGGATTGATCGTGCGTCCGTAGCCGGCGCGCACCACCGATTTGTCGCCCAAACGGTAGGCCGCTCCCAAACGCGGCGCGAGATACCATTTTTGCAAATCAAGACCGACGTCTTTCGGCTGATTGCCGCGTCCGCCCAGGATCACGTTGTAGGTGGCGTAGTCGAGTCGTTCGATGCCGCTATTGGCGCGCGTCATCAAAGGATAGTTTTCGAGGCGCAGGCCCAGATTGAGCGTCAGGTTCGGCGTCACGCGCCAACGATCACGCAGATAAACCGCGTTCTGCCATTCACGGCCCGTCATGGTTTCGGTCTGCACGTCTTTCGAGAAACTGCTCGGCAAGCCCAGCAGGAAACCTGCAAACGCATTCCACGTGCCGCCGCCGACGGGGATGTACCCGGAAGCGCCGGTAGTATTGGAGCTAAAGCCAAAGCCGCCTTTCAACCCGTAGGTGCCGAATTCCGCCTGACGGTGATCCAGGGTCAGTTTGACCACGTCCACGCCCATGCGGAGTTCGTGTTTGGAGAAGATTTTGGTCAGTGCGCTGCTGAAGCTGTAGTTAAGTTCCTTGCGGAACAGAGGCATCCAGTTGGGCGTCGTTCCGATGGTATAACCGTTTTCGAAAGTTGGCAGACCGCTGGCGCGAATATCCTTCGGATCGTTCGTGCCGGGAATGCCCAGCTCAATGCCCAGGTTTTTGCCGTAATCCGGACCGGTCACGACTTGATCCTGGCGGTTGTAGCCAAAGTTGCCGTCGAGCAGCAGCGTCGGGCTGAGCGTCCAGGTGTGGCCAACGCTGACCACATAGACTTTGGTGTCGCCCAAGCTGCCTTCGTCGAAGCCTAGGTTGAAATTGTCCACGACGTTGGCGCGCAGCGTGGAGAATTTGCCCCAGATCGCATGTTCCTTGGTGCGCTGCCAAGTGAGCTTGCCGTCATAGTTGCCGCGATCCACTCTGACCTGGCGCTGTTGCACGAAATCGTCAAGCAAGAGGTTGCCGTTGAAGTCGCGGGTCTGATTGACTTTGGGATAAAGGTTCATCACCGACCGGGCGATTGGACTGATGCGCGCCGTAGGAATTTGGGTACCGAGGTCAGTCCGTCCCGTGCCGCCTGCCGCACCCGTGGACGGGTCGTAGAGTTTGAAGGCGGGGTAA